>CAZGOR010000056.1:3036-14480 GCA_964527875.1 uncultured Bacteroides sp.
ATGTTCAATCATCTGAAATCAGCGGCAGTTTGCCCTGCTCTTTGCTCTCACTCAAACTCTCACTAATCCCGATGAATATCGGAACCGGGAAACGGGAACTACTCACCCCTACACACTCCTCACACAAACCGAAAACCGAGAACTGAGAACCGAGAACCGAGAACCGGGAACCGGGAACTATTCTTCAACCATAAACAACAGTTCAACCGGTACTGCCGCACCCAGTTCCAGACTTCTTTTGCCGGGAGACGATCCGCCAATGGTTACCTTGAATTCACCCGGTTCAAGGACATTTTCTCCATCCTCATTTACGATCCCCATCATTTCAGGTGTAACGGTGAATTTAATTCTTGAACTTTCTCCTGGTATCAGATGTATACGTTTAAATTCTTTAAGGGAATATAAGGGTACGGTAACTGTTGCATCGAGGTCAGTGATATATAACTGAATCACTTCATCTGCTTCAATTTCCCCTGTATTTTTAACTGTTACTTCAATATTTACATTTTCACCACGTTTAATTACTTCCCTGTCAATGATTGCATCCTGATATTCAAATGACGCAAAGCTCATGCCAAAACCAAAAGGATACATTGGATCTTTGGTCATGTAACGGTATGTTCTGCCTGTCATATTGTAATCATCATATGGGGGCAGCTGGTCCAGTGATTTTGGGAAAGTGATGGTTAACTTGCCGGATGGAGATACATCACCGAAGATGATATCAGCCACTGCGTTTCCACCTTCTTCACCAGGGTACCATACAAATAAGATGGCATCCACAAGTTTTTCCACCTCACTGATATCGATCGGACTTCCTCCCGTGAGAATCAGAATGATGGGTTTGTCATTGTTTTCCCGCAGTTTCTTTAACTGATTTACCTGACTTTCAGGCAGGCGGATATCAAAACGGTCACCTTTGGTAGGTGACAGGATTGATTCACCTTCCTCACCTTCAAGTAATCCTGAAATTCCCATTACAGCAATTGATACTGTAGCTTCCTTTGCCCCTTCTGTGGTCCAGTCAATCGGATTAACATTATCCCTGTCGAGAAGGCAACCCTGACGATAAGCAATGAAAGAACCAGGTTCCGCTTTTGCAGTTAAACCCTCAAGAATAGTACTCATGTTGCCACTTAAACCATAATAATTACCCAGCAGGACATCCAGGTTGGTTGCATTTGGTCCTAACACATAGATGTATTCAATATCTTTATCAAGAGGCAATACATTATCTTTATTTTTCAATAATACTACTGCTTTTTGGGCAGCTTCCCTGGCGAGTTGCCTGTGTTTATCACAATTGATCACATCAGTGGATATTGAAGTGTAAGGATTCATTTCAGGAGGATCAAACAGGCCAAGCCTGAATCTTGATTTGAGGAGCCATGACAGTGATTCATCAATTTCTTTTTCGGTTACCAATCCCTGTTCTACTGCCTCATTCAGATAGGGATAGGTATCTCCGCAGTTTACATTTACGCCACTTTTCAAGGCAAGTGCTGCTGCCTCGACCGGATTGTCAGTAACATTGTGCCCTTCATAAAAATCGTGTAACGACCAGCAATCAGAAACAATATGCCCCTGAAAGTTCCATTTTTCGCGTAAGATTTCCTGCAGGAGGGTATTACTTCCACAGCATGCTTCATCATTGGTACGGTTGTAGGCACACATAACTGCTTCGACATCTGCATCAACAAGAGCTTTAAAGGCTGGCAAATATGTTTCATAGAGATCTTTTTTTGAAACGATGGCATTGAATTCATGCCTGAGTCCTTCAGGTCCGCTGTGCACAGCATAATGTTTGGCACATGCTCCGGCTTTAAGATAATTGGGATCGTTACCCTGTATACCTTTAACAAGTGCTGTTCCTATCCGGCCGGTAAGGAAAGGATCTTCTCCATAAGTTTCCTGTCCGCGGCCCCAGCGTGGATCCCTGAAAATATTAATGTTAGGGGTCCAGAAAGTTAAACCTCCATATTGCCTGTAGTAACCTTTTGCTGTTGCGGCGTGAAACATCGCACGTCCTTCATCAGAGATGGCAGTGCCAATCCTGAAGATCAGATTTGTATCAAAGGTTGCTGCCAGTCCGATAGCCTGAGGATAAACCGTTGCCCTTCCGGATCGTGCTACACCATGCAGACATTCACTCCACCAGTTATATGGTGAAATACCTAACCGGTCGATAGCCGGACTATTGTAAACCATCTGGGAGATCTTTTCTTCCAGGGTCATTCTTGACAACAGGTCGGCAACCCTGTCATCAATCGATTGTGAAGGGTCCTGCCAGAGCTGATCATAAGATTCCTTTTCTCCCGTTGTCTTGCAACCTTCAGAGAATAATCCACAGATTATAAAAAGTAAGAAAATCAATTGAATTAATTTGGGTTTCATGATGATTGATATTAAAATAAGTATGGTATAAAAAATAAGGTAAACTATGTTATTTTGACAATCTATTTATTCTTTCCATATTGTAATCATTTGCATGAAGAAAGGGAAAATGGTCCGGATCTCAAATTTTCTGATCTCTGCTTTCCTTAGAGTATCCCTGGTTTCATTAATGGTATATGAAGCCCTGATGCTTTTAAAGAATCCGGATTGCGAAGAAACCCAGTATAACCACCAGACCCTTTTCAGGTCAAGAATTACTATGATTCCTGTATCATTCAGTAAACCATGCATGTGTTTGAGGGCTGCAACCGGGTCTTGCCAATGGTGAAGTGAAAAAGTACTGTATATCACATTGAATTTGCCTATTTCTTCAAGTAACTCCGGATTCTCTATATTACCATTAATATAACTGATCCTTTTGTCCAAATTTGCCTTCCTGGTAAGATCATGGGCAATCTTGTTCAGATCATCTGATGTGTCAAGACAGGTGATCTTTATATCCGGGAGCTCTGAGGCGAGAAGTCTGGCCAGCTTGCCGCTACCAGATCCAATATCAAGATATGAGCCCGGAATTTCAAGCTTTTTCAGTTTACTGATAAGTGCCAGGAATCGACTGTTTGATGATTTTTCAGCATAATCGGCGTATTCTTTGATTTTTTCAGGATCGGTAAAGTATTCAGATTGTTGTTCTTCAATAACTCTTTTTATCATGATTATAGATTTACTGTGATGTAATGTGGAGTGTATGTCATAGCTTTTGTTTTCCTTTCTCATTTTTTCTTTCCTTTGGTTTTACAAATGCACCCGTATATTCCCCCTCAGTATGTATCAATAAAAAGACTGTCATCCCTGAGTTTTAGCCGGATAGTCTGATATGGATATATTTCCCACAGATCGGAATTATAAGTTCCGTCAGGATCAATAGGGATAATTAAATTATCAATTAAAAGTTCATTAGAATTACTGTATCTTAAAACTTCAATATTGAAATAGCTCGTGTCGGAAGTAGTATTTCCAAGTGAATCAGAATAATTACATATTTTTATGCAGGAATATGTACCGGTAAACTGGTCCAGATATGCATTATCTTTCTCACAGGAAAAGCTAATAATCAGTATCAAGAAGAACAGAAGTGCTTTGGCCTGATTCATAACAGGGTAAAAATACGAAAAACATCTTGTACCAGAGAAGTACATTTCTATAATTCAAATATTCACCATATTTTGATACAAATTTTCATTTCTATCCAGTTGTATATTCTTTATATTTAAGACGAAAAATTATAACTATAAAATAGTTGTACGATTGGATCGACGATATTGATACTTAGGATTTTGTAGAGCTGTACCCCAAAGACCTCGGGGGGTGCTCCACAAAAAAATCTATGATTCAATATTAAATAATGTAAAAAAGTTGCAAGTTGAAAATGCATAGAATCATCATATCATGGATCGTGTTTACAATCATACTGTTTAATGGTTCTGCCCAGGATTATGAAACAGAATTTCTTTACAGATCTCAGATCATTATTGATTATCTTGCCGATTACTATACTCAGAATCCTCCGGGATACCAGGGATCCAATCCAACAGACTTTGGTAAATATAATTATCCCAAGATCATTGCATGGTTTGAAAAATATGATGAAACTGCAGATACAGGTTATACATCAATACTTAATGACCGCATGGCTGTTTTCAGTACCAAACCAACCTTCCATTTCAACCTCGTTGGTCTGCCAAGGATTCTCTATTTATATCCCCATGCACCCGGCGTTATAAATAATGAGAAGGAATTTTTAAGAAGGGTGTTCGAACGTACCGATAGTTATAATGCCTGGACATGTGAAGGGTATGGAAAACTTGCGACCTGGAACATTAATGGTGATACTGTCGACCTGGGAAAGAATTGGGGGGGTTATCATGGCCTCATTTAATGGTAAAAGAAGGGATTCTTCAAATAAATGATAACCACGGTAATATTTATAAAGTGGATTATACTGGAGATATACCGGTCTTCCCCTTCCTAGTTTAAAGATATTTAAATGATAATAAATCTTCATAAATCTTGGACCGTTGTATATCTTTACACAATACTATATATATATTTCCGGTAATAAACCGGATGGCATATTGGTTAAAATAAAAAATTATAAATAAATCATTTAAGGATGAAAAACATCCCTGTATTATATGTTACAAAAAGAACCCTGGCTGAAGCATATGAAGCAGCTCTTGTCAAGCTTTTTAATGAAGGAACGCGTTTCAAGACACAATATGATAAGCCGGATGATCCGTTAAGCCTTGATTGCACAATGAACATCACAATTTTTGAGCCTGAATGTGATCCAATGATCCATCAGGCATTTCCAGGAGGAATTGATGACCTGAAGGAATATGTCCTGGAACTGAAAGGTTTTAAAGACCATTGGGTTAAGAACATGAATGATCCTTTGGACACTCGTTGGGAATATACCTACCACGGGCGTCTGAGAAGATATGGATCATGGAAGGAATTGGTTGAAGAGAACGGACAAAAAGTAAGAAAGGATGTCGGACTGAATATTGATCAGATTGAAAATGTTATACAAAAGCTTGTTAATCAGCCATTTACGCGACAAGCACAAATGATCACCTGGATGCCGAATATTGATCCTGAAGTATATGACCCTCCATGTTTGCAATCCCTTTGGTACCGGATAATGGAGGATGATAAGGGAATTTACTGGCTGAACTGTAATATTCGTTTTCGCAGTAATGATGCATGGGGAGCAAATTTTATGAATATGTTTGGATTTATTCAATTCAACCGGGAAATCATTGCAGATGAGGTAGCGAAAAGATCGGATAAAAAAGTATTTCTTGGAAGAATGAATTGGCATGCAGATTCATATCATATATATGGTAAAGACATAAAGCAGGTTAAGGAAATGTTGATTGACAGGATCGCTGATATGCCCTTTGAAAACAGGATATTCAATTTTCATAATGACTTTATCAGGCAGATGTACGAAGAAGCTGAGTCGAGGATATTAGAAAAGATTAAAAGATATGATGAAAGTCATTAAATTTGGTTTCTGGCTTCTCGTTAGTAGTTTCTTGCTTCAGGTTCTGTAACTATAGATATATCGCTTCCTCCGGAAGCCATTATATTTTAAATCTTTACTGATCCTGACATACTTCCAATTGTTCTGCGGCTATTGCGATCACTATTGCGACAATTAAAACTCTGTTTCTCTGCATAATTGATTTACCAATGTTTTCATGCCCCTGATTTGGCAATCAGAGGTTGACTATTCACTCTCCTTGCACCTTGTACCCTTCCTCAGCCTTCTTTTTTAGTTAACGGCCAGTTTGGATCCGGCTTATGAGCTTCATTCATAATCTCTTCAATTCTTTTTACGACATCAGGGAATGATCCTGATACATCTGTTGTTTCAGACGGATCCTCTTCAAGGTTGTATAATTCAACAGGAGCATCAGGATTTTCAAATACATTCAGCCTGACGCCTTTCCATTTTCCCATGCGTACTGCCTGTTTCTTACCCATTTCATGAAACTCCCAGTAAAGATATTCGTGTTTATCCTGATCATTATTCAATAACGAGGGCAAAAAAGATATACCGTCAATATCATCCGGTATCCCGATCCCGGCCAATTCACATGCCGTAGGGAGGAAATCCCAGAAGGCTGAAACATGTTTGCTGATTGTTCCTTTTCTGATCTTATCAGGCCACCATGCGATAAACGAAACCCTTATACCTCCTTCGTATAAGTCACGTTTCATACCCCTAAGTATTCCATTGTGTTTCAGATCGCTGTAACGAAAACCACCATTATCACTTGTGAAAAAAACAATGGTATTTTTATCGATTTGATTATTTTTCAAAGCATGGATAAGCTTTCCAACATATTCGTCGAGGTGAGAAATCATTGCTGCATAGATCTGGTCTTGCTTATTCCAGACGCTGTCGGCATAAATACCGGGCGAAGGTATTTCAAGTCTTTTGCCTTCGGGAGCCTCGCCGTTATTATGAGGGATGGTAACAGGAAGATATAGAAAAAAAGGTTTCCCTTTATTTCGGTCTATAAAATCCAATGCGTTGTCAACAATAAGATCGTTTGAGTAATTAATCTTTTTTATTGCATAGCTTCCAAGTCCACGTGTCCAGTGATCTTCTGGCATGTAAACAACTTCGTTGTCGAGCATTACCTTTTTACTGTTATGATAAAGGTATTTCGGATAAGAATTATGGGCATGCACCTGGCAATAATAACCAAAAAATTCATCAAAACCCTGGATTTGCGGATCGCCGGATGTATTTTCCACACCCAGACCCCATTTCCCAAATATCCCTGTAGTATAACCTGCTGTTTTTAATAATTCGGCTACGGTAACTGTCTCATCATGTATCTGAAACTGACCATATGGCTCAACTTCTTTGTTACCGCGAACAACAGCATGACCGGTATGCATCCCGGTCATCAGCACGCAACGTGAAGGAGCACATACAGATGTTCCTGCATAATGGTCTGTAAACCGCATCCCTTCAGAAGCAAGGCGGTCGATATTAGGTGTCAGGATCTTTTTTTGCCCATAACATCCCAGGTCACCATACCCGAGATCATCAGCAATAATATAGACAATGTTTGGTTTTTGATATTCCTCCTGATCGTTTTTGCACCCTGTAAGCAGGAGAGTTAATGATAAAGTTGAAATAAATAGATAGTTTTTCATTTTTTTAAATAAGTTAATTAAAAAAAAATTATTTTGCGTTTCCATAAAAAATTCCTGATTCCGGATTCAGGTCAGAATCAATATCATGGGGGTGGTATATCAGTGAGTAATACTTTCATCGTTGATAATTATTCTTATAGGTATAGGTTATTATTTCCCGGAGATTCTGAGAATGCATTTTCATCGTTGTCAGAGGTACAGAAAAAAAGCAAAAATCTGTACATTTATGAATGTAAATTTGATAAAGGATTTAAATTACTTAAAATTACTTTTTATTTAATTCTATAAATAGATTATGAGATCCTTTTTTGTTTTCTTATTGTCAGTATTATTTATCCTGGCAGGTTGCAGTGTTGAGAAACATGAATCTTTAAAGACACTCTCCTGGGACTTTCCACTTCCACGTCCGCATACAGGTATACTGGTTGGGAATGGTGTTCAGGGATTGATGATATGGGGTGAAGATATGGATCTGGTTTTAACTGTTGGCAGGGCTGGTTTCTGGGATCACCGGGGTGGTAATATTTTTGCTACTTCCACTACATACCGCGAGGTAACCCGGCTTCTTCAGGCAGGTGACCATCAGGGACTGAGAAGGGTATTCAATATTCCCGAAAATTCGGACCCTTCAAAACCCAGACCTCATCAGATCGGAGGCGGCAGATTAAAAATCAGTTTTCCTGATGGATGGAAACTTGAACGAGGTGTGCTGACGGTTTCCAATGCTACAGTAACCATTCATGTCAGGGATAATCAGAATAAATTACATAAAATCAGGATCAGACAAGACATCTTCAATGAAGTATCATGGATAGAGTTTCCGGGTAATCTTTTGGATAATGTTCTGGCAGAGATCATACCATCATGGGAATTCACTAAAGAAAAACTGGAAGCCTGGGGGGTCAAACAACCCGAATACTGGGATGACGGACAAACTGCGGGATTTTGCCAGTATCTACCTGAAGACGATCCTCTTGCCCTCGGCATAAGCCGGGAGCAAAACAAAATCATATTGGCAACGGCTCTCCAACAGGATGCTATCGTTGCAGTAAAAGATCGGTTGAATAGTTTTAATCAGGATAAAGCAGAAACAGAATCAAATGATTGGTGGAAAGATTATTGGAGTACTGTTCCTGAAATTAATTTACCGGATCCGGTTCTTCAGGAAATTGTAGATTACGGACTTTACAAACAGGCATGTTGTACACCCCCCCATGGTATTGCCTGTACTCTTCAGGGACCTTTTATGGAATCCTATCAGATCCCTCCATGGAGCAATGATTATCACTTCAATATTAACATTGAGATGATCTATTGGCCGGCACTTGCCTCAAACCGTACAGAACATTTTACGCCTCTCTGGGGAATGGTTTCCGGATGGATGCCTGAACTCAGGAAAAATGCTGAACATTTTTTTCAGACTGAAGGAGCAATTATGCTGCCTCATGCTGTTGATAATAAAGGTCAAATCCCCGGGGTTTTCTGGACAGGTATGATCGATCATGGATCAACAGCGTGGGTGGCTCAAATGGCATGGTTAAATTACCGTTATTCAATGGATCGTGCTATACTCGAACATTATGCATGGCCATTGCTGAAGGGGGCATTTGAAGGGTACTGGGCAATGTTGGAAAAGATCGTGAATGAAACTGGAAAATTAAGATACAGTATTCCTGTTACCGTAAGCCCGGAGTTTCGTGGATCAAGAATGGATGCATGGGGCAGGGATGCATCTTTTCAACTGGCAGCACTTCATATGCTTGTTGATATTCTTCCGGTTGCAGCAACATTAATGGATGAACCTGATGATCCGCGATGGAATGATGTGGCTGATAATTTGCCCGACTATACCCTTATTTCCGGACCACGTACCATGGAATGGCCTGAATCAGAATCCCAAAGAATTGCATTGTGGGATGGAATGGACCTGATCGAGAGTCACAGGCATCATTCATATCTTGCAGCTATTTATCCATTTTGCACAATAGATCCTTTAGCTCCTGAACATAAAGATATTGTTGAAAATACATTGTATCACTGGAGAAGAAAAGGACCTGGTGCATGGTCGGGATGGTGTGTTCCATGGGCGTCAGTAATATTTGCCCGGACTGATAATACCGAAGCAGCAGTATCATACCTCCATTTATGGCATCAAAATTTTACTAACAGAGGAAGAGGAACCCTGCATGATTCTGATTTTCCAGGAATTACTACCCTGAGTGGACCTAATTGGGAAAAGCATCCTGATATACCCATGCATGAAACAATGCAACTCGATGCAGGTTTTGGTGCATTGAATGCCGTGTTTGAATTGCTTGTGCAAAACAGACAGGGAACCATTCATGTATTGCAATCACTTCATAGAGATTGGACGGATCTTGAATTTGACGGGATCCTTACTGAAGGGGCTTTTATTGTTGGTGCAACAGTTAAGAACGGAAATACTGTTGAAGTAAGGGTTAAAAGCAAAGCTGGTGGATATCTTAAACTTGCCCACGGATTAGGAGTAAAGTACCTTTTAAATGGCGAAGAATTCACAGGTGAAATTCTTGAAAAAGAGCTTAAAGAAGGCGAAAAGCTGGTCTTAACAAAATTATTCTAACCGGATAATTCTATTTATATTATGTCAGGTTCTCTTTAATCACTGTAATCAAAAAAAATTACAAATAATACATATTAGATTCCATATCAGAGAAAATGGTAACTCGTAAATTGCCTGCCCGACCAGGACAGGCGGGCAACTTAAACTTAGAATTTTAAACCATGAACTACAGTGAAATACGCTCCTTACCTGTAAAATATTTTCGTACCTCAAATTTCACAGGGCAAGCATCGCATTTCACGTGGTAAACTTTGAACTTTGAGCCTTGAACCTTGAACGAGCATCAATCATATAAGTTTAAATAATTATTTAATGAATTTTGCAGGGTAAACTTTCTATATCAAAAATAATCGCTTACAGTTGTGGTATGGTCGGCTGGTCGATACTGATCAACATCATATCCACCATGCTCATTTATTTTTATCTTCCTCCAAAAAATTCCGGGCTCGATATGCTGATTCCCCATATTACTTTCTTAAAGATTTTTTCAGTACTTGCGCTTATTGCTGCTGGCGGCAGGCTTTTTGATGCTATTACGGATCCGCTGATTGCCTGGTTGAGCGACAAATCAACTCACCGTAAAGGCAGAAGAATTCCTTTCATGCGGTTAGGTTGGATTCCTGCCTTTGTTCTCTGTATCACAGTTTTTATTCCAGCCCATTTTTCAGAGAATAATTTTAATATTCTGACATTAATTATTTCTCTGACCCTTTTTTATCTTTTCCTTACGGTATATTTCATTCCATATAATGCGCTGATGCCAGAGTTGGCCAGAACCGGCCGGGAGAAGGTAATGTTATCTACCTGGCTTTCAATGGCTTATGTTACAGGTCTTATTGTTGCTGCACAGACCCCACTATTAGCCGACAGGCTCGAAGAATGGCTTGATTTTGAAAGAAGGGCTCATTCCTATCAGCTTGCAATTGGTATACTGAGTTTCATTGCCGGTGTTTTTCTGGTCATACCTGTTATAAGTATTAATGAAAAAGACTATTGCCGTGGCGAACCTGCTGTAGTCTCATTTTTCAGTTCACTTGGGAGAACAGTACGTAACTATAACTTCCGGCTTTTTCTCTATGCTGATTTTTCATATTTTATGGCCATTGCTATCATTTCCAGTGGAATGCTTTATTATCTTAAAGTATTACTTGGCTTGGAAGAGGCGATGGGCAGTACTGTTTTTGGTGTAATGATTCTTGTTTCCTTACTGTTTTATCCGCTTGTTCTTCATGTGTCGAAATATATCCAGAAGAAATATCTGATTTCATTTGGCTTGATTTTCCTGGGATCAGTATTCCTCGCCATTTATTTTCTTGGGAGATTGCCAATGAACCCAAAATTTCAAATTTACTTTTTTGCCCTCCTTGCCTCATTGCCGGTTGCTATCCTGGGAATCATTCCTTATGCCATCATTGCAGAGATTGCCCAGCTTGACGGACTTATTACCGGTCAGAATAAGGAAGGCATGTATTTTGCTGTCAGGAATTTCTTTTATAAACTTGGCATGACAGCAGGTATCATGTGTTTTATTATCCTGACTCTCTGGGGAAAGGACCCCGGTGATGATCTTGGAATCAGGCTTAATGGAATCCTTGGATTCATACTTTGTACATTAGCCGGCCTGACTTTTCTTTTATTTAAAGAGAAAAAAATAGTAGATGAAATTAACAGGTTGACGGAGAAATCGGAATCATCAAACCAGGTCGTTGAC
>CAZGOR010000057.1:0-14421 GCA_964527875.1 uncultured Bacteroides sp.
GAACGCCTCATTGATGCATTTGATGATTTCAAAGCCGGCCTCCTGGGATAACCTGAACAATAGAATTACAAAACCGCGTCTCAACGCGGTTTTGTTTAAACTTTAAAACAATATTAAAATGAAAACAAAAAAATTCCTGTATAGTGTCATCATCTTCCTGGTTTGCCTGATCCTTTTCATTCTTGTCTTCAGAAACTGGGACATGTTGAAATCATTAATATTCGGTGGTTAGAATCATTTATTCAATCATGGAGCAAGGTGAAAATGAATGTTTCTATTCAGAAGAGCAGTTCAGGGAAAGTTACCAGTTTTATCTCGGACAATTAGGTGTTCCGGTCAGACTATTATATCATTCAGTATTGATATTCGTTTTTGCAATCATGATCAGTCTGCCTTTTATCAGGGTCAATATTTCTGTAAAAGCACCCGGAATTATCCGGCCTGTAAGTGAAAAGACAGTGATCAGTTCCCTGATTTCAGGTAAGGTCGATCATATCTTTTGCAGTGAAGGTGATTTTGTTCATAAAAGGCAAGTACTTCTAACCATGGATCGAGGACATTTGCTAAACGAACTAAATCACAAACAAATGGAAGAAATGTACTGTCGCTGTGAATTAACTGATTTAAAAAATCTCCTTTCAGGGAAGGATACTGATATGGTTTCGGTAAAATACCGGATGGAATATACCAATTATCAAAACCAGCACAAAAAGGTCAATAAACAATTAAAAAAAGCCTCAAAGGAAAAACAACGGTTTATGAATCTATACAGAGAAAAATTTATCAGCGAACAGGAATACGATGAGCTTGTCCATCATGAATCCTTGATGGAAAGTGAACTCAACTACCTTGAAAGCAATTCATTCAATAACTGGCAGAATGATCTTGCCCGGCTACAATACGATTTAAACCGGATCAGGGCTGAAATAGCAGCAATTAAAAAAGATATTGAATATTGTAAGCTCATAGCTCCTGTCTCCGGACATCTTGAACAATTCACCGGCATTTACGAAGAATCTAATATTCAGGCTGGCACACAGCTCGCATCAATTTCACCGGACACGATGTTGATCGGTGAGATTTATATCACTCCTGATCATATCGGGACAATCAAAGAAGGTCAGGAAGTAATGATCACAATAGATGCTTTCGATTACAGGGAATGGGGTATATTACCAGGAATCATTACAGATATTCCTGATGATTTTATTCTTATTGATAACCAGCCGTTTTACAAAGTTAAGTGCAAACCTGACCGCGATTATCTGTTGTTGAAGAGTGGTTTACAGGGCAAATTAAAAAAAGGTATGACTTTCCAGTCGCGGTGCCTCGTAGCACGCAGATCTATTGCTCAACTCATGGTCAGCAGGCTTGATCAGTGGTTAAATCCGAACAGATAATTAATAAAAAACCATTCATATCAATCTCCAATGAAACGCCCGGCAAGAATCAGGCAACAGGACATGACAGATTGCGGGGCAGCATGCCTGGCCTCTATTGCTGAATGGTATAGACTGAAACAACCAATA
Organism: uncultured Bacteroides sp.; assembly: GCA_964527875.1. GTDB lineage: Bacteria > Bacteroidota > Bacteroidia > Bacteroidales > SM23-62 > LJUQ01. Next base: position 1,530 of record CAZGOR010000057.1, read on the forward strand.
TCCAGGATCAGGCAATGGTCATCAACTGATCAGAAAGGAACGAACGTGCTTGGCATGATTGAAGCAGCAGAAAAAATGGGATTTCTTGCAAAAGGAGTGCGTTGTAATGCTAAAAATCTTCATCATATCCCTCTCCCCCTGATCGCTCATTTAAAAATGCCGGAAGGATTTTATCATTATGTGATGATCTACAAAATGAGCAGTAAAACTGTTCGTTATATGGATCCAGCAGACGGCTCACTGAAAAAGATAACTCATGATGAGTTCAATATATTGTGGACTGGCGTGCTCATCATCATCACACCTGATGAAGAATTCCGACCGGGCAATCATAAAATATCTCCTTTGAAAAGATTCCTGCAGCTGATCCGCCCGCAATCAGGATACCTGGTTCAAGCCTTTTTCGGAGCAGCCCTTTACAGTATACTGGGACTGGCTGTATCCTTATATGTCCAGAAAATCATTGATCACATCCTGCCGGAAAGAAATAACAACCTGCTGAACCTGCTGAGTGTCATCATGATCCTTCTGCTTATATTCAGGATCTATGTTGGCATCATTAAAAGCTTATATCTGATGAAAGCAGGCCAGTTTATCGACGGATCACTGATTCTCGGTTATTACAGGCACCTGCTGAAACTCTCCTCCCGTTTCTTTGATACCATGAGGACCGGGGAAATGATCTCAAGAATCAATGATGCAGTGAAAATCAGGTTTTTTATCAGCAATACTGCCATTGAACTCATTGTAAGCATTTTTACTATCATCGTTTCCATCATCCTGACCATATTTATATCAATAAAAATATCAGTCATTATTATCATTGCAATCCCCTGTTTTATATCAATTTATATTCTTTTTAACAGGGCGAATAAATATATACTCAGGAGAGTAATGGAAAAATCTGCAGATCTTGAATCACAATTGGTAGAATCATTGAATGGAATGAAAACAATCAGATATCTCGGACTTGAGAAAATGGCATTCAATAAGACAGAATCAGCTTTTGTTCAACTTCTTTCGTCATCCTTCACTGCAGGAAAACATGGAATCCTGGCATCTCATGGTTCCAACATGCTGGCCGGACTGATAACCATCATGCTCCTCTGGACAGGTTCTTTTCTGGTTTTCAGACAGGAATTAACTCCCGGGGAACTGATGTTGTTATATTCCTTGTTTGGCTATCTGCTTGGTCCGGTATCAGCTCTGATCAGCATGAACCGTACCATACAAGATGCCCTTATTGCAGCCGACCGGCTGTTTCAAATTCTGGATATTGAACATGATAAAAACGAGAAACCATATCTGATCAATCTGCAGTCCGGTAAAAACGATGATATATTTTTTGATCATGTTTTCTTCAGATATGGAAACCGTAATGATCTGTTCAATGACCTTAACCTGAAGATCTGTAAATATGATATCACCGGAATCATAGGAGAAAGCGGTTGTGGAAAAAGCACACTGGCTTCATTACTGATGAACATATATCCGGTAAGGTCAGGCAGGATCAGGCTTGGCAAAACTGACATAAAAAATATTAGTTCTGCCAGCCTAAGAAATACCATTGGTATCGTTCCCCAAAAAATCGACCTTTTTGCAGGTAACTTTTTAGAGAACATCGCCCCGGGAAACTACAGGCCTGATTTAAAAAAGATACTGGAGCTTTGCAATATCACAGGACTATCGCCGTTGATCGATTCCCTGCCTGATGGACTTTACACACCTGTTGGTGAGCGGGGAATAAACCTGTCAGGTGGTGAAATGCAAAAAGTCGCTATTGCCAGGGCTATTTATCGGGATCCCTCCATTTTAATTTTGGATGAAGCAACTTCATCACTCGACTCTCATTCAGAAATCTGTATCCATAACCTCATCCTTAAACTTAAAAAGGAAGGAAAAATCCTGATTATCATTGCACACAGACTAACCAGCCTTTCCTGTACCGACCGGATCGTCTGCATTCATGATGGAAAAGCAGTCGAAACAGGTTCTCATAATGAACTGATGAAACTGCAGGGATTCTATTACAGGTTTTGGAATAATCAATTCTCATCTGATCATTTCAACCGGTCTGCATGAAATTGGTGAATTCGTAAATTTGTGAATTCGTAAATTTGTGAATTCGTAAATTTGTGAATTGGTAAATTTGTGAATTTCTATATTATATGGATTTATCCTCTGTGATTCCCTGTTGATCTCTGTGACCCTTTGTGGTTAACACACACATTACCCCAAACTCAAACCAATCCCGACTGACAACCGACAACCAATAACCGGGAACTATTCTTCCCTATCCTTATTTATTGCTATTTTTACCTTTATATATTCAAAATATCCAATACATGACCAACACGTCCTCTTATCCTTCTCTGCCGCAGGCCTGGGGAATTTTCGGACTTTATATCGCTATCTCCCTGGGTGCAGGTTTGATCATCGGCATCATCAACCAGTTTACTGGTTTTAACAATTTGCCATTAACAAATCTTATTGGTTATACAGTAAGCGGCATTTTAATATTATGGTTTATTTGGTTAAAAAAGAGATCCGCAGAACCCAATGAGTCTTTTTTTCATTTTGGTACAATGCCAGTTTCACTTTCCCTCTTACTTCTGATACTTACCATTAGCACAGGGATTGTAATTGATCCTTTATCAAACCTTATTCCGATGCCGGAAATCATAGAGCAAGTCTTCAGGTTAATCCTTGATAAAAGTACCTATAATCTTGTCCTGTTAGTGATCATTGGTCCTATTATTGAGGAAATGCTGCTTAGAGGAATTATTCTCGACGGTTTCCTGAGACGTTACTCCCCGGTCAAATCAATATTCTGGAGCAGTTTGATATTCGGTTTATTGCATCTCAATCCATGGCAATTCATCGGTGCTTTCATCATTGGTCTTTTAATGGGATATATTTACTGGAAAACCAGATCACTGATCGCCTGTATATTCATCCATATGGTTAATAATGGTATCGGATACGTAGTATCCTACTTATATGGAAGTGAAATAATGACACTATCTGAGTTATTTGACAATCGCAGGGATTATCTGATTGTTTACTTCACTTCGATTGGCATTACGCTGCTCCTTTTCCTGGCTCTGCACCAGGTTCTTTCACGGCAGAAGGAAACTGTATGGAAAAATTCCGGCTAATTATTAAAGCACCTCAATAAACACAGCAACTGCAAGTAAAAGATCTGTACCCAGAACAGCCAGGACATTACTGCCAAGTGCAGGGATCATCCTTTTAAAATCATCACCATGTTTAATAGCCGTCAGGCAGGCTTTCACTGCAAGTGGAAGCGGTATGAGAGCCAGATAAATCCAGAATGAAGATATTTTAATAATAGGCATCAGGACAATGATTCCGAAGGTGATAAACATCCCTGATGTATAGATATAGGAAGCTTTTTTAACTCCAAATCTGATGACAAGATGCCTGCGACCACCTTTCTTATCAGCCTCAGCATCAGGAAATTGATTAATCAGTAATAACAAAGAAGTAAGAATTCCCGGGGGGAGGGAGATCCAGATAACCTCTGATGGTAGAAGCTGGCCTACCGGCATTTCGGGAGATGCAGTCATTGATATATATGTACCAAGTACAACAAGAGTACCCAGTGATAAGCCTGCAAATAACTCTCCCAACACATGCTTTGCCAGGAAGTTTGTATAAAACAAAACTGCAAATCCGCCAATAAGGGATAAAACAATGATGATCCAATGTGATACAATAGAAAAATATAAACCTATCGATGCAGCAATAATTAAGGTTGTAATTCCCACTACCCGAACATTTTCAGGTCTTGTTTGTCCGGAAGCAATCATACCGCTTCCCCCACTGAAAGGTGTTCGCCTGGTATAATAATCAATCTTTGTCTTAAAATCGGAATATTCATTGAACAGGTTTACAGATATGTGAGACAAAACCACACCAACAACCAGTAATAAGGCATGCAAAACATTAAAAGATGAACTGCTTCCATGCGGGTACTTCAGGGTAAAAGCCAATCCGATGACGACAAGAAAAACTGCCAGAATAAGGAAATTTGCCCTGATCTGAGCAATCCAGACTTTAAAACCACTTACCTTATCCATGCTTCTACAATTTTGATTTTACTAAATCAAACATACTAAAAAAAAGGCAATATTATATCATGTATAGAATAAAATGAAGATGAAAGACCTTTCATTCATTTAAATCTGATTCTTTCTTTATTCTAAGAAATGCAAAAGCCATTTCAATGCCTTTAATCTGGTATTCAACAAATTGCCTTAAAGATTCGTAATCTTCTTTCGCATATTTAAGAAACATGGAAGCTTGTCCGTAAACGGCCGGAAGCTTACACTTTTTTATAAGATAGAAATTCTGTAAAAAAGATTTTATTCCTCCTGATATTATTATTTGTCGGGTCTTAACATCCGGTTCTGAGTCAATAATTATGATAAAAATATTTATCAACATCAGTAATTTTGCAAATGATGAAGTTTTTTATAATTTCGTAAACAAATTTTAAAGCAATGATAAGAGATCCGGCAATTACCAAAGAAAGAATGCAAAAAAAATATGCACAGAGAAAATATCATCTGCCTGTCATAGGGCATTTCTCCGATCGCAGTGTGAGGTTTAGTTCCATCCTCGAAGCATCGCAGGCAACCAATATTCACCCGACTTTAATATTTGAAGCCTGTATTGGGAAAATCTTCAAGGCAAAAAGTACGCACTGGGAATACGAAAAAGGTAATCACTACCTGAAGTATAAAGCATTTTATATCCGTACACAAGCTACCTATACCAGAAGGGTTGGATTTAACGGATAATTTTTATTAATAAAAGCATCCTGTCAGGTTGCTTTTTTCATTTCAAAACTACTTTCTATCAGCAGTTACTCCGGGCCAGTCATCCGTCCTGAACGGTGAAGCAGGAAGGCTTTCCTTATTATAAAGGTTAAGATCATCCGGATTATCAGCCCAGCCATATCTCACAGCAACCGGATCGGTTGCTTTATTATTATATACAACTACACTGTCATTATCGATATAAGCTTTAGCCCAATAGAATTTCCGGTCAGCTCCTGCAATGGCAAATCCTTTCACATATCCATAACGGTCACATGTTTTTAGTCCGCTTCCAATATGATCGAACGCCAGTATTGCTTTATTTCCGGAGATTGTCATTTCTTTAAAAATTGGTCCGGAATATACAATATCTTTACCATAAGCAGCTTTCAGTGCTGCCAGGGCGAGCCTTTTCCCCACATCCTGTTTGTTGCGTGGATGAATATCATTGGCTTCACCAATATCAATGGTCACCGCCATACCTGTATTAGGAAGCTGAAGGGTCATTAACTGTGCCTCCCGAAGTTCAGCCCATTCACTTTCACCCGGTTCAACAGGAGGTTGCATATAGTTTGCAAGCTGAACGAAAAAGAATGGCATATCCGGATTATTCCATTGTTTTCTCCAGTCCCTGATCATCAGCGGGAACAGGGTCCGGTACTGATAAGCCCTGCTTGCATTAGATTCTCCCTGATACCAGATAGCCCCTTTTACAGCATAATTAAGAAAGGGATGGATCATACCGTTGAATAATAATGTTGGGAAACTGTTCGGGCCAACTGTACTGGTATAATCAACATTGATTTCTGATGAACTTATTCTGAATTTCCAGATCCCCGCCAGCAGGATCTCCAGATTTTCAGCAACAACTTTCAACTCTTCAGGTTTACCCCATAATCCACCGCCACCACCAGTATCTTCAACCCTGACAGTAATAACATTTCTCCCGGGGTTGAGAACCTCAGCTGATACCTTATATATTCTGTTTTCATTGTATTTTTGCTCCATTTCACCAACTTTAGTTCCGTTGATCCATGTTATGTCACTATCATCAATCGGTCCCAGGTGAATAATAATACCTTTTGATACAACTTCGTCCGGCAGTTCAAACTCTTTTCTGAACCATACAAAACCATCCAGTCCATCAAGTCCTGCATCCTCCCAAAGGGTGGGTATTTTCATCTCCATCCAATGGCTGTCGTCAAGATCCGCATCAGCCCATATTGCTTTTCCATCCACCATACCCTGTTCATCGGTGCCAAACACCTTAATAATACTGTCCATTCTTGCTTTCCTTTTTGCCAGTTCCTTTTCCGGATCATAGTTCTTCATACCTTTCAGTCTATCTGCCAGCTCCCTGACTTCAACTGCCGATTCCTCACTCGTCCACGTCTCAACATTGGTTCCTCCCCAGGAAGTAAAAAGTAATCCAACAGGAACATCGGTCTCCTGATGGATATACCGTCCAAAAAAATATCCAACAGCGGAAAAATTACTGACTGTCTCAGGTAAACATACTTTCCACTCACCACTGCTGATATCATCAACAGGTTTAAACTGAATATTACGGGGAGCATGGAAAAGCCTGATATCCGGATAATTCGCGGCAGCAATTTCCTTCTCAGCATTATTTGCCCGTGCCAACGGCCACTCCATATTTGATTGCCCCGAACATACCCATACATCACCAAGCATGATGTTGGTGAGTTCAATTTCGTTTTTTCCTGAAATCGACATTTTGAAAGGTCCCCCAAGGTTCATATACGGAAAAGTAACCATCCACTTACCATCGGAAGAAGTTTTTGTTGAACGTGTAACATTGTTAAATGTCACACTGACTTTTTCACCTTTATCAGCCCAGCCCCAGATTTTAAATTCAGTATTTCTTTGCAAGACCATATTACAAGAAATAATTTTGGGCAGTGTGACATCAGCATTGACATTGCCAATAAAAATAAAAAGACCCAATGCAATACATAATAATTTAAACAGGCTTCTCATTTTTTTTGTTTTCGTTAATTATTAATTGGGTTATTATTAAAAAATTGTTGTTGTTATACGCCGGTTAGTAACTAGCAAACCTGCACATAAAAACCACCAATACCCACACTCATCCCTAAAATTAGCAATCCGCCTAGGCGGATGCGTTAATTTTCGAGGATCCTCGTGTCTGATTGTTTAATACTCCAACTCTACTCACACCAACCAGGAACCGGGAACCAATATGGTCCGTTTGGAAACCGGACTTTTCTGCATTACACAACATTGTTGAAACTGCCGATTGCCAACCGGCAGAACTCATATCGTTGCCATCCCATTGAACTTTCTCACTGCATTGAACATTGCAATTACATTTTCAATGGGAGTGTTTGCCTGGATATTATGAACCGTGTTGAAAACGAATCCCCCATCCTTTGAAAATATCTCACACATCAGGATAACGTTCTTTTCCACATCTTCAGGTGTTCCGAATGACAAAACCTTTTGAGTATCCACTCCACCTCCCCAAAAAACCAGGTTGTCGCCATAATTCTTTTTAAGCTTTTCAGGATCCATATCTGCAGCACTGATCTGAACCGGATTGATAATATCAAAGCCTGCATCAATAAAGTATTTCATGAGTGGTTCGACAGCTCCACAGGAATGCTTGAACGACTTCCATGTTGTATTCAGGTGAATCCAGTCATTCATTTTTTTATAATAAGGAAAATAAAGATCAACAAATGTTTCCGGTGAACAGAACTGTGTATCCTGAGTCCCGAAATCAGCGCCACAGAGAAACACCACATCTACATTATTACCAACAACATTTTTGATCTTTTCAAAATTCGTTAATGCAATATCTGTCTGTCTGGTAAATATCTGATGCAAGTATTCGGTACGCATGATAGTTGACATATACCATTCCGTAATATCCCTGATACCTTTCGGGTGTTTCAGCTGCATAGCCGGTACAAGAGCAATATCTCCGACAGCTGTTCCACCAAATGTGGCAACGATTGCCCTACCTGTATTTTTTGCATCTTCAACCGCTGTTTTCCAGTAAGATAAATCTTCAGGCGAAATTTCAGTGAACTCTTCAAGATTATCCTCCACGTTTAAGTTTGAATCATCAATTGGCTCCTGTCTGATGATGGCATCGAAGAAAAAGCCTGCTTTGGGCATTTTAGCGCTTGGCAAAACGGAAGAATCCCCTTCTGGAAATATCAATAGATCTCCATTTTCATCCAGCTTTGTATTGAATTCTCCGGGCAAAAGGATCTCCTGGTTCCAGAAAGTTCGGAAAGGTTTCCAGTCCTTGTTTTCTATTCCAAACATATTTGATCTGCCAATCACACCAATTGTATCAATCTCCAGGGCATTCAACAATTCCTCATCCATTTCGCCGAGCATCTGGTAAGGTTCTATTACTTTTACCAGTTTCCTTTCAAGTCCGAAATATTCCCGTAGCTTCTCCACGATCCAGACATGTATCCCAGTAACCGCTGTTGAACCAAAATCAACAGGGATTCTATCTAACGACTGATGTGAAATAGATTGTAAGATTCTTTCGCGCGATTTCATGGTGTATAATTAGGAATGTTAAAATAGTAAAAAAATGGATTTTAGAACCTTAATATTAAAAATTATTGACTCTCCCCTCCCTGCCTTGAGCTACTCTTTATACATAAGTTAAATGGTATTTATCATTTATTAGATGACACTATTATTAACCAGGCTATAAAGGTAATATCAACGGTTGTTGTGAGACTGTCTAAAAAGTAGTATAAACCACAGAGTCCACAGAGTTTTCACAGAGTCCGCAGAGAAGTAACTTTCTTAATATCAAACCTCTGTGAACTCTGTTTAATCTCTGTTTCCTCTGTGGTTAAATGTTTTAATAGACTTTTTAGACAGCCTCATTCAATTCTGTTTTATGTGTGATAACTAATTATGTACCCTTTCATGGGAAATATTTTTACTGATACACTCTCTGAATCCCTAGTCAATAGGATTGAGGCAATCCGGAATTCTCTCCCCTTTCAGTAATGCCAGCAGATTATCTGCTGCCCGCTTTTGAACCTCCCGTATAGAATAACCGGAATACCATGCAATATGACCTGTTCCTGTCAGTCGGGGATGTTGCATCAAAGCAGTTTGCTTTTCATTAACAGGTTCTTCTTCCCAGACATCGATCCCGGCACTGTGGATCAGTTCATGATCCAATGCATATAACAGGGCTTTTTCGTCTATGATTGGACCGCGTGCAGTGTTGATCAAAACCGGCTTTTTTTTCATGGCGCGAAAAGTTTCCGGATTTATTAAATGAAATGTTTCTTCAGTCAGGGTACAATGAATACTGATCACGTGGCTCTCTGACAGCAAAGTTGATAAATCAGTCTTTTCGGCTCCTGATTTTTTGAACTTATTATCCGGGATATAAGGATCTGTAGCAAGTGTTCTGTAAAATAAAGGTGCTGCTTTTATAGCAAAGTGGCTGCCTATCCTTCCGAGCCCAATGATGCCAAGGGTTTTATCATGTAATTCAAAAACTTCCGGAAACGGGGGTTTACCGAATTGTTTTGTCAGGTATTTCTGTGCCAGGGGTATACCGCGCAAACATGAGAACATCAGTGCCATGGCATGATCGGAAACAGCATGGTTGGCATAATCCTGCACATTCGCCACACGAATACCCATTTCTGTTGCAGCTTCAAGGTCCACATTGTCATAGCCTGTACCATACCGGACAATCGCTTTAAGTTGATCAGCCTTTTCCAGGAAATCCCTCTTTATGGGTGTACCCCGGACAAGAATGCCAACGGCATCTTTGGCAAACTCATATTTTAATTTATTATTTCCAGGATCCCCGTTAAAGAGTTTTAATGATAATCCCTCCTTTTCAAATAATCTCTTTTCATATTCGTATGAGGAATAACCGGTGTCAATAATAGCAATAAATGACATTATTAACCAGAATAAAGATCAATCAGTTTAATCCCAGCTTGAGATTGGAATAAACGCTAATATAATAAATTAACGCGTTTTGCTATTCAATCAACGACATTGATAATTAGGAATTTGTAAAGCCCCCGAGTACTCGGGAGCTCTACAAAAAAATCTATAATTCAATCACTTAGTTCTTCCAATCGTCCAACACGTTAATTAGTAAAATTGTTTAATGAAGCCTTCAGGTTACAAGTTGTCAATTATTCCAGGATATTATGGCCTTATACCTTCAACTAACACATCAACCTTAAAAATTTTTGTTCTGTCTGTAATAAACAGAGTCTTCCCCTCTTTTCCCCCGAATGCACAGTTAGTGGGTAATTCAGGCAAAATGATCGTGCCAAGATATTTACCCTCCGAATTAAATATTAATAAGCCTTCGGGACCGGTACAATAAAGATTGCCTTTTACATCCACCTTCATGCCATCGGGACTACCCTCTACGCTGCTGTCGGGAGCCCGGCAAAACTCCTTCTTTTCCCCGATTGTTAAATCCTCATTCAATGTATACTTGAACCATGATTTAATACCGGCATTAACTTGATCCGGGTCACCTGAATACTGATGGTTCCCAACATACAGGTATTTCTCATCAGGTGACAGGGCAATACCATTTGGCCTGAAAAGGGTGGAATCGATCAATCTGACTTCACCGTTAATAATGACAAATACACCATTAAATGGAATTTCCTTTGCAGGATCGTTATCGAGCTCCGGAAGTCCCCAGGGAGGATCGGTAAAAAAGATAGCTCCCGATGAATGAATAACCAGGTCATTCGGACTGTTAAGTTTTTTTTCCTTATAATTATCTGCCACAACGGATATCTGACCATCCGGCTCATATCTCACAATAGCGCGTCCTCCATGTTCACATGCAACCAGCAGTCCATCCTCATCGAAAGTCAATCCATTGGAATTATTAGAAGGTTCGATAAATACAGTCACATCACCTTCCGGCAACCATTTGTAAATTCTATTTGCAGGAATATCACTGAATAATAGGAATCCTTCATCCGACCATACAGGTCCTTCAGTAAACTGGTATTCCGTACCAATTTTTTCGACTATCGCATTTTCATAAACGCAGGAATAAAATTCATCATCAGCTACCTGAAATTCTCCATAATTTTCAGGCTGTTTGCAGGAAAAAACCAGGATTGGAATAAAGAGTAGAATAATTTGCTTTTTCATGACAATCAGGATTTAGTGATTTTAAATAATAAAAGTAAAAAATTATAATTCAGGATGCAAGGTACAGGCTTCATAATTCCGATTTCCGACTTCCGACTTCCGACTTCTGACTTCCGATTTCCGACCTCTGACTTCAGAATTCAAACTTCCAACCATTGGTCTAAATAGCTCATACAGTATAAGTCGACGACGCTGTTTCGCCTCCGCGTCCGGTCCAGTTGGTATGGAAGAACTCACCCCTGGGTTTGTCAACTCGTTCATATGTATGGGCGCCAAAATAATCCCGTTGTGCCTGCAGCAGGTTTGCCGGGAGCCTTTCCGACCTTAATCCGTCGTAATAACACAATGCTGAGGTCATGGCAGGTACCGGTATACCATTTTGAAGCGCTGCTGCTGTTATCCCTCTCCAGCTTGCCTGGGAATGATCGATTTTTTCTTTGAAGAATGGATCAAGCAGCAGATTCTCCAGATCCGGATTATTGTCAAATGCTTCTTTAATATTACCCAGGAAAACAGAACGAATGATACAACCGCCCCGCCACATTAATGCAATACCTCCATAATTAAGATTCCATTCAAACTCTTTTGCAGCCGCCCTCATTAAAACATATCCCTGTGCATAGGATACTATCTTTGATGCATAAAGTGCTTTTCTCAGGTCGTTGACAAACTCTTTTTTATCTCTCCGGAATACCGGAACAGGACCGGTCAGCACTTTCGAAGCTGCCACCCTTTCTTCTTTCCGGGCACTTAATGTCCTGGCAAATACCGATTCTCCAATCAAGGTTAAAGGTATACCAATATCCAGAGCTGCTATTCCTGTCCATTTGCCTGTTCCTTTCTGCCCGGCTGTATCCAGTATCTTATCCACAACATATTCCCCATCCTCCTTAAAACTCAGAATATCACGTGTGATCTCTATCAGATAGCTGTTCAATTCACCTTCATTCCATTCTTTAAAGACCTGGTGCATTTCATTATTCGACATCCCCAGGAGATCTTTCATCATATGGTAAGCTTCACAAATAAGCTGCATATCTCCATATTCAATACCGTTGTGGACCATCTTTACAAAGTGACCTGCACCGCCTTCACCTACCCAATCACAACAGGGTGATCCATCCGCTACCTTTGCAGCGATATCCTGAAAAACCGGTTTAACATGCTGCCATGCATCCGGCGATCCGCCTGGCATGATAGATGGCCCCCTTAATGCTCCTTCTTCCCCACCGGACACCCCTGTTCCGATATATAACAATCCCTTGCTTTCAACATATTCTGTACGTCTGTTGGTATCAGGAAAATGAGTATTGCCTCCGTCAATAATGATATCTCCTTTTTCAAGATAAGGAATTAACTTTTCTATAAAATCATCCACAGCCTTCCCGGCCTTAACCAGCATCATGACCTTTCTCGGTCTTTTCAACGATTTTACAAATTCTTCAATGGAATGCGTACCGATAATATTCTTCCCGGCACCCCTGCCATTGGTAAATCTATCAACTTTTTCAACGGTCCTGTTGAATACAGCCACAGTATAACCTTTACTTTCCATGTTCAGTACCAGATTTTCTCCCATGACTGCCAGACCGATCAACCCGATATCTGCTTGCTTTTCCATGATTTGTTTTTTTATTAAATATATAATGAATTTAAAATAAACTTATTGATTTAATATTGCTTCTTAATGGAATACTGAGTCCACTCCGAAAAGTAATATTCTTGGGGCTAAAGCCCCGTAAGTTATTGATTCTCAATAACCCCAGCCTAAAGGCTGGGGTTATTTTAAATCGTTATTAATCATAGTTTTAATCCAATATTATGATTTTTAAACCGCTTTTCGGAGCAGGCTCAATACTGTAATGTTG
>CAZGOR010000058.1:0-14216 GCA_964527875.1 uncultured Bacteroides sp.
GGTAACTAGTAAATGGTAGCCAGTAACCTGTAACTTGTAACCTGTAACTTGTAACTTGTAACCTGTAACTTGTAACCTGTAACCTGTAACCTGCAACCTGTAACCCTGTTACCCTGCAACTATTAAATACTTCTGCCTTGGAAGAATCAAAATATCATATAAGAGACTATATACCTGAAGATTATGATCAGCTTTTAGAATTATGGGACCTCACCGGATTGAATTACCCTGAAAGAGGAGATAACCAGGAAGTGATTGACAGGTGCCAGAAGATGGGTGGTAAACTTTTAATTATGACCGATCCGGACCATGATAAACTCATTGGATCGTCCTGGATGACATATGATGGAAGAAGGATTCACCTTCATCATTTCGCAATTCATCCTGATTACCAGAACAAAGGTCTCGGAAAAATCCTGGTCAGGGAATCGTTACAATTCATCCGTGAAATGGGTCAGCAAGTTAAACTTGAAGTACATGAAAACAACAAAATAGCCAAACACTTATACGAAAAATTTGGTTTCTTTGCATTTACCGATTACGACATATATATGCTCAGGAATACAAATAACCGGGATATATAAAATGTTTTGATCCACCGGTTACAATAGACCGCATTTCACCAAACATATAGAGTAAACTTTATCACACCCATTATCCGAACTCACACCAACTTGTAACTTGCAACTTGTAACTTGCAACTTGTAACTTGCAACTTGTAACTTATAACCCACACCAGGTAACTGGTTGATATTTATAATTTAATCATGTATATAAAAATAAAACAAATCATCATTACAATATTTCTTTTTACAATCATTCAACCATTATCTGCACAGCCGGAATGGTCCCCTTCAATCATTGAAAAAGCAAATACAGCTCAGGATACCAGATACCTGAAAAACAATGAAAAGAAGGTGATTCTTTATATAAATCTTGCACGGGCTGACGGGAAATTATTTACGGAAACCTATCTTAAAAGATTTATGGATTCAACCGGCATTGAACCTGATTCCTATACCAAATCACTCATGCAAGATCTTAAAAACACTCAGAATCTGCCGATGCTTCATCCTGAACCGGATCTATATTATATAGCACGTGAACATGCCATTCAATCAGGTAAATCGGGCCGGAAGGGACATCAGGGTTTTAAAAAACGTTTCAGAGACCTTCTGACAATATATTCTTCCTATGGTGAGAATTGTTATTATGGCCGCGATCATCCATTATCTATTGTGATTAAATTGCTGATCGATGAAGGAGTCAAGGATCTCGGCCATAGATTCAATATGCTTGATCCCGGCTTTAACTCCATCGGAGTATCAATCATGCCTCATAAAACACATGGATATAATTGCGTGATTGAATTCGGCAGAAAAATTATGGGAACTCAGTGAAGAATATCTGAAAGATTATTTGAATTGATCATACTTGTTATTCATTATCTTTATATTTCACTGAAAGATTAAATTAATATAAAAAATAAGATCTTGGCTTGTAACTTGTAATCTTTATTGAGGCTGTCTAAAAAGTCTATTAAAACATTTAACCACAGAGGAAACAGAGATTAAACAGAGTTCACAGAGGTTTGATATTAAGAAAGTTAATTCTCTGCGGACTCTGTGAAAACTCTGTGGACTCTGTGGTTTATACTACTTTTTAGACAGCCTCCAATTGATATTTTAATCAATACAAAACCTACAGATAAAAAATCTATCATTCATTATAAACAAAAAACAATCAACACCATACCACACCATGAGACATGAAAGATCCCATACCAAGGTTGTTGCCACTCTTGGTCCGGCTTCGGCCAAAAAAGAAGTACTGGCAAAAATGTTCGGGGAAGGAATTGATGTCTGCCGGCTGAATTTTTCACACGGGAGCCATGAAGATCATTTGAAATCTATTGAACTGATCAATGAACTGAATACCGGTTACGCATCTAACGTTGCCATTCTTGCTGACCTGCAGGGCCCGAAGCTGAGAATCGGAGAAGTTGAAAACAATGCCGTGAACCTGGCCGACGGTGAAATGATCTCGTTTGTTAATACTCCTTGTATAGGGAATAAGGAAAGGGTATACATGAGTTATGAACCGCTTGCCAGGGATGTGAATGCCGGTGAGACGATCCTTGTCGATGATGGGAAGATCAAACTTGAGGTAATCGAAACCAACAAAAAAGATACTGTAAGAATGAAAGTTATATGTGGGGGTATATTGTCATCGAAGAAAGGTGTCAACCTGCCAAATACCAAAATCTCTTTACCGAGCCTTACAGAAAAAGACAGGAAAGATGCCGGTTTCGCACTCGAACATGGAGTCGACTGGATCGCCCTCTCATTCGTCAGGTCGGTAACGGATATTCTTGAAATAAAGGAACTGATCAAGAAAAGCAGGCGGCCATCTGCCAGGGTGATCGCAAAAATTGAAAAGCCGGAGGCCCTCAATGAGATCGACCAGATCATTGACATGACCGACGGTATCATGGTTGCCCGTGGAGATCTTGGCGTTGAAGTACCTTTTGACAAAGTACCCCTGATCCAGAAAGACATTGTTTCCAAATGTATCTCCAGATCAAAGCCGGTGATTGTTGCCACCCAGATGATGGAAAGTATGATCACCAATTTCCGCCCCACCCGTGCCGAGGCAAATGATGTGGCGAATGCCGTGCTGGACGGTGCCGATGCCCTGATGCTGAGTGGCGAAACCTCCATGGGCAAATATCCGGTTGAGGTGGTTCAAAGCATGCAAAGAATCATTGACTGGACAGAGAAAGGATATCACTATTACAGAAATAATCCGCCGCTCGAATTCTCACGTACTTTCCTTTCCGATTCCATTTGTTACAATGCCTGCATGATGGCCGAACAAACCAAAGCACGTGCCATCATCACATTCACACATTCGGGATACACCGCCTTCCAAATTGCCAGTCACCGCCCTAGTGCAGACATCTTCGCATTTACCGACAACGACCGGATACTTCGTAAATTATCGCTGGTCTGGGGAGTCAGGGCTTACCATTCGGAAGTCTTCGAAAATATCGATGAATATATCAATCATTCCATCCGGCGCCTGCTCGAGTTGAAGCTGATCCGTGAAGAGGACGTTGTCGTCCATGTCGGAAGCACCCCTATTCTCGAAAGAGGCAAAACCAATATGATCAAGCTGAGCTACGTTTAAATCCTGCCCTGTATAAAAGCAACCATTGATCATGTTTTATCATCTTCACTACAGATAGTTGAATGATTGTTCTGTAACAGCCAAAATATTTGTTGATCTAACAATCCTCATGAAAAAATTATGTAATACATATCTTTTGGCATTTATTCTTCCGAATGAAAGTCTTGCAGGAAGGTATTACAGTGAATTTATAACTTCTTTGGACGAGATCGAAAAATTAACCGGGCTGGATTTCTTGAAGAAGCTGCCTGATCTAATTGTGAATGATATTAAGGCCTTAATTGCTGATGAAGTATGGTAAAGAATAAAAAATACGCCGGTATTTTGACAAAACGAGAATTCGCAGTATTGAAATTAATTGCGAAAGGATATACTACAAAAGAGATTTCCTCAACACTATTCATAAGTCAAACAACTTTGAAATCCCATAGAAAAGCATTGCTGAATAAATTGGGTGTAAAAAATTGTGCAGAATTAGTTTATAAAGCGATGGATTGTAATTTAATAAAGTAAAAATCCTCCTTTTGGAGGATTGACAAATGATTTGTTGATATACTAAATTTGTTTAATTATGTAGGAATTATAAAAAATATGTGTAACAACAATTATTATGTAAAAAGTATAATCCTATAATCCTACGATAAAAAGTAAACTAAATGATTAAAACGTTCATTAAAATGCTATTACTAATTTTAATTGGATTAGTAGTTAGTTTATGTGAAAAAGATAACGATCAACCAATTCAAATCGATGGTTATATTGTCGGATTTGACCCATGTACTATTAATCAACATTATAGAATTGGTTATGTTATAATATCAGGAGATTTGAAGGATACAATAGTAACTTATAATTTATCTGATTTTAATTTTAAGATGCCCGCATCAGTCCTTTTAAATCCTTCAGATACTCTCTATATAATTCCAGAGTCATATTTTCAAAATTTCAGGTCTTCAGCATATTTCCCAATAGAGGGCCGAAATAAATTTAGAATTAAGGCAGAATATAGGTTTGCCAGTGAAGAAGAAAAAGTCTATAATTTATGCACACACGACATTAATGAAGCTGATTTTTCCTATCAGTTTTTACATAATCAAGTAATAATAATATCTGCAACAAAATAGTATTATTTATACCTAATATTTATGAAAAATAAATTCTTGATTTTATTTATAATATTATTGCTTTCAATTTTAACTCGTTTTAGTCATCCAAATTTTATTTGTGAAATCAAGTTTCATCAAGTTATTCCTAATGATCAATATTTTATAAATCAGTTTTCACTTCACAATACTGGACAGGTTTTTACTGATGGACATTCTGGAACGGTTGATGCAGATATTGATGCGCCTGAAGTATGGTCTATAACTAAAGGCAATAATAACATAATTATTGCTGTATTAGACCAAGGAGTAACACCTGACCATCCTGATTTGCCTAATAAACGGCAAGTTCGTCTAAATGGAAGCAATTTCGTTAATGGGAACCCCAATAATCCTTCACCCACTGGCCATCATAATCATGGAAATGCTTGTGTTGGTATAATTGGTGCGACATAAAATAACAATCAAGGAATTTCTGGTATAGCTCCAGATTGTAGAATTATGCCAATTCGCATAGATGGTGCCATGGTTCAAAGAGTAGCAGATGCAATAGAATTTGCAAAGGACAATGGAGCACATATAATATCAAATAGCTGGGGCTATAGAAGTAATAATCCCAACCTTTATCCTGTGATTAGAGATGCAATAATAGTTGCAAAAAGTCAAGGCAGAAATGGACTTGGTTGTATAGTTGTTTTCGCTGCTGGTAATAATGCAGATCATGTTCATGGCAATAATGGTTATATTACTTTCCTAGCAAATGTCAATGTTGCAGGTGTATTAACTATAGGAGCATCTGATAGGTATGATCTTCAGGCAAACTATAGTCCTACAAGTAATCCTGGTAGTCCTAATAACCAAATTTTATTGATATGGTAGCACCTTAACATCGAGCTTATTCATGTCAAATACCTACTGAAACATTTGAAGCTTGGACCATAGATATACCCAATATCGATGGGTATAATCCTGTGCATGAAACCGATTGTGGGGCATTGCCTGTGATAGGAACAACCTTACCCAATACAGGTGTTAACTATTTATCTTATACAGGTCGTTTTGGTGGAACATCATATGCATGTCCTCAAGTTGCTGGAGGTCCTGATTATTATGATGTTGAACTATATAACCTTTATTCCTCAGGACAACCAGCCCCTAAACAAGCAGTGTTTCTACTATGCCCGAATACAACTTACCATATTTATCTCATGAACAACAGTAGTTGTTCAACTTCAAACTATGTTTGGACAATTCCATCAGCCTGGACTAAATATTATCAATATAATAATTATGATATCCATTAATACGAACTCTCAGCCAGGGGGACAAATAATGGTTGATGCCACAACATGTTGTACCAATTGTGGGAATTTAAGGATTCTAATAGATTATATGGATCAATATTGGGATTGTGGAGGTGGATATTATATGGCCTCTCCAAACCCGGCAGATAGTTATATAGAAATAGATATTGATAAGGAAAAAATGACTGCAGAAGGTTTAAGCGTTGAAAACAAACATTTTTTAACAATGGTTGATAAAATGGGTATGGTTAAATATACAGCTGAATTCAAAGAATTCCCGTACAGGATATATACAAGTAATCTGCCAAATGGTCTTTATATTATCAATCTTATTAACGAAGATAGGAAGTTTTCAATACGAGTTATGATAGAACACTAATAATCAACCCCTAAAATAGAAAAACATCCGGTGTAAAGCCAGCTGTTTTTTTAAGAAAACAAAATATTTTTGATCATAATTGCATTTTAAAAGGTCTGGGCACAAAGACCAAATTTTCAAAAAGATTTTCGCTTTCACTCTTGTTCAAGATAAATGAGAGGTATCTAATCCGAAAAATTTTTTAATGCTTTATTAAGCATGCTTATATATTTTTCGATTTCTTCGATGTCTTCATGTATGAATGCATACCTTCCCTCCACTGCATAATCAGATAGATCAATTAGTAAACCCGTATCCAATCCGGTTTCAACATTATGTTCATTTAATATTTCAGCCAGGAGTTCCAGATCATGTACTTTTGGATAGTCAATTCCATGAAAGGATAATATAGATTTCATAAGCTTTTCAGCACATTGATGCAAATGAAATAGTACTACCTCATAATCAAGTCCTTCATCACCGCTATTTATGTCATTATAGAGGTTTTGTGCTGCTTTCAAATCAACTTTTGCCTTGTTGAGCAAGATTTCATGTTGTTTTATGAATTCGGCCATAATACCTTGCCCTTTTTATCAATTTCCATATAAACAGAACCTACTTCATTCTTGTAGAAATCATATTCATCAACAGAAGGAGTTAATATATCTTTAGCGACGGCTATTCCTTTTAGCAATGACCTGATTTTTCTTTTCTTCCCGGATTTTGAAGTTTGGGAATCAGTAATCACACAAATATCCAGATCGCTGTTTTTATCCGGATTCCCATGGGCATAACTACCAAAAAGTATAATTCTTTTTGGATTTATTGGTTTTAGCCTTGCTACAATTTCCTTTTCTATTTTCATCAGTTCCATAAAACAAATATACTTATAATTCAGTAAATACTCCTTTCAACTAACTGAAGGTTTAAGCATTGGAAATGAACATGTTTTAACAATGGTTGATAAAATGGGAATGGTAAAATATACAGCTGAATTCAAAGAATTCCCGTACAGGATTAATACAAGTAATCTTCCAAATGGTCTTTATGTTATCAACCTTATTAATGAAGGCAGGAAGTTTTCGATACGAGTTGTGATAGAACATTAATAATCAACCAGTTAGATGAACAAATAGCCAGCACTACACTGGTTATTTTTTTAGATTATAAGTAAAATTTTAGCTTTTTTGTTCGTTTTTCAACATAGAACAACACAGAGTTAACAGGAGAACCACAGAGTATAATTCTCACTTTCGCACCTTTACACTTTTATACATTTACACTTTCATACATCATTCTCCCAACTCCACGCTCCATGCTCCATGCTCCGTGCTCCATGCTCCATGCTCCATGCTCCATGCACCATGCTCCATGCACCATGCTCCATGCACCATGCTCCATGCACCATGCTATCTTACATAAAAATCCATCATCTTCTGCCCTTCGATATAAGCTTCAAGATGATCTCCAATTTTTACCGGCCCCACACCGGAAGGTGTGCCTGTGAAAATCATATCGCCGGTCTTTAAGGTAATAAACCCGGATAGATAAGAGACCAGCTCATCCACAGAAAAGATCATATCTTTCGTGCTGTTCTGCTGGACTGTTTTACCATTCAGATCGAGATGAAAGGAAATATTATTGATATCGGTAAATTCCGTTTTTGGAATAAATTTGCTCACCGGGGCAGAAGAATCAAATGCTTTAGCAATCTCCCAGGGTAATCCTTTCTGCCGGGCTTTATTCTGCAGATCACGCGCGGTAAAGTCAATCCCAATACCGACTTCATCGTAATACCGATGGGCAAATCTTTTTTCGATCTTTTTCCCTAACCTGCCAATCTTTATCACGATCTCAACTTCGTGATGAATCTCTTTGCTGAAGCCGGGATAAAAAAAAGGCCTGTTATTCCTTACGATACAGGCTTCATGCTTCATGAAAAAGATGGGTACTTCCGGTAGCGGACTCTTCATCTCCTTCACGTGCTCAGCATAGTTCTGGCCGATACATATAATCTTCATCTATAGAATTCTTACGAATGTAATAT
Source organism: uncultured Bacteroides sp. (assembly GCA_964527875.1). Classification (GTDB taxonomy): domain Bacteria; phylum Bacteroidota; class Bacteroidia; order Bacteroidales; family SM23-62; genus LJUQ01. The sequence goes on from CAZGOR010000058.1 coordinate 8,002, forward strand.
TTATTGATACGCTAATTGTTCTGACAGCTATAATATATTGATAAATTGATAAATTGTTTGTGAGGCTAGTATTATACAATCCAAAGGTATAACATAATGTTTTAGCCGAATCCCGACAAGTCGTGAATAGCGAAGCGTGTCGGGGTTAAATTGCTATTCTTCTAATTCACATTTTATTAACTATTTAACCATTTAACGATTTTCAACCATTTATTGCAGTGTCTCAGTTGTTGTCCAATCAGTTGTGTGCGTCTTTAGAATCAAGTCATCCCGAAGAAGCGGAGCGACTGAGGGACCTCCCCGGAACTGTCAAAGTCACCTGTTATGAATCGTTATCTGTTCTTCTCCAGCGAATATAGGGACCCGTTTTGATCCATATACAGGATGGTCATTATTGGAAAGGGAGATCCCTCCTCTCCGCCTGAGGCGGATCGTCAGGATGACTTGTTTCTACCGGAGTCAATTTAAATATCACCAGTAACATGCATTGCTCTTTCTATTGCAATCCTGTGACAATTGCTACCATTGTTACCCTGCGACCCCCGATACGCTTCGCTATCGGGATTAGTTCGACTTTGTTAATTCAGTTCACTTCGTTCCTGAATAAACAGTCTCACTGAACATTGCGACCCTTCCACCCTGTGCGTCATTTCCCAAAAGCACGCAGTTTAATATTGGTGAGTACTTTCTTGGTATACAGTGGAAAATCCCCTTTCATGATCCAGCCGAAATAACCCGTATCATTTTTAAGTACCTCTTCCACCGGGACACCTTTATATTTGCCAAAGTTAAATACTTCTACTCCCTTTGCATTATAGATGATCCTTCCCGCGAAATCCACATTTTTATTTTGTGCTGAATAATCATCAAGGTAATCGATATCGTTCTCAAGTTCAGGGTATTTATCAAGCTGTGCCTGAAGTATTTCATATGTTGCGCGTGTATCGGCCCGGGCACTGTGTGCATCTTTTAATTCCTTATCACAATAGAATTTATATGCTGCGCTGAGTGTTCGCTGTTCCATCTTATGAAAAATAACCTGTACATCCACAAACTTTCTTTTCTTCAGGTCAAAATCCACGTTCACTCTCATAAATTCCTCGGCAAGCAGCGGAATATCAAACTTATTCAGATTATAACCGGCAAAATCACATCCCTCGAACTCATTTGCCAGTGATTGTGCAATTTCTGCAAATGTAGGAGCATCCTTTACATCCTCATCAGTAATTCCATGAATCTTCGTGGTTTCTTTGGGAATCGGAATACCGGGATTGACAAGGATGGTTTTACTGGTCTCTTCCCAGACAGGCGTGATCTTCAGATAGGAGATTTCAACAATACGGTCTGATGCAATATTGATGCCGGTCGTCTCAAGGTCGAAAAAGATTAATGGGTTACGAAGGTTTAGCCTCATAAGTTGTTCAGTAGTTAATTCAGTAGTTAGTTCGATAAGTTGTGAGTGTCTTTAGAATCGAGTCATTCCGAAGGAGCGAAGCGACTGAGGAATCTCCCTTGATCTGACACGACTGTCTTTTAATAAGTTGATTTCTTCTCCCGGCGAATGACCTGATTTGTCATGATCTAAATCCCGGGTGATCGTTCGGGACAAGGAGATCCCTCCTCATTGCATTCGTCGGGATGACTTGTTACTGATTATGGTAAATATTAAACCGGGAACCATCAGTCACACACATTCTCTGAATCCACATAAACCAGCAAACACCCATCACCCAAAACCCACACAAACCGGGAACTGAGAACCGAGAACCGGGAACCAACTACGCATTAATCATCATCGGCATCAGCAGCATAAGGATATCCTCACCTTCATTCTCCACCTCTGCAGGTAATAGTATTCCTGCCCGTGTGGGATCTGAAAGTTCCATTAAAACATCATTTGAAGAGAGATTTGAAAGGATCTCAATAAGAAATGTCGATTTGAAACCTATTTCTATTTCTTCCCCTTCATACTGGCAATTGAGCCGCTCATATGCCGAAATGGAAAAATCCAGATCCTGTGCCGATACTGTAATCTGATTACCGGTCAGTTGCAGCTTAACCAGGTTGCTTGCCTGGTTTGAATACACCGAAACACGCCTGAGTGTGTTCAGAAACTCAGTCCTGTCAATGGTAAGTTTATTCGGATTATTTACAGGGATCACCGAGTTATATGCCGGATAGTTGCCCTCAACAAGCCGGCAGACAAGCCTGTAATCAGTCATGGTAAAAAAGGCATTCTTATCATCAAACTCCATCACAACATTATTCTCTTCTTTTGGAAGCACATTCTTAAGAAGCCCTGCCGGTTTTTTTGGCAAAATGAAAGATGCGTTTTCCTCCGCCTTTGAATCCGTTCTTTTATATCTGACCAGTTTGTGTGCATCGGAAGCGACAAATGTCATATCATCAGGAGATAGTTCAATAAAAACACCATTCATAACCGGCCTGAGTTCATCATCAGCAGTTGCAAATAATGTTTTTGATATCCCGTTTAAAAGCACTTCAGGTGATATCTCAATGGAATTTTTTTTATCCGGTTTAACAACGGGCATCTGTGGAAAATCCCCGGCATTCTGGCCAACGATAGTGAATTTGCCATTCTCTGAATTGATGACAATGGAAAGATTTGAAAGATCAATCTCAAAAGTAAGAGGGATTTCGGGAAATTCCTTCAGTGTATCTGTCAATATCCTTGCAGGTACTGCAATGCTTCCCGATTCTGAAGCATTCTGAAGGCTCATCCTGGTAACCAGGGTGGTTTCAAGGTCGGAGGCAGTTATTTCCAGTTCACTGTCCTCAAGCTTAAACAGAAAATTATCAAGTATGGACAATGTATTTTTTGCACTGATCACCCTGCTTACAGCCTGAAGATGACTCAGTAATTAGGTACTTGACACAACAAATTTCATCGTCAATAGTATTTATTTCAATTTATCAATAATACAAAAAAAAAGTCAGATGCCTTGTTTGATCAAATCATTTTTTTTCCGATTCAGAAAATATCCGATCTCTTTCATCACCGGATCGAGTTCAACATATTTAACAAGAACAGTATCGGTTTTATTCATCACCGCGTATAACCTGTTAAGGTCTGGTTCCGGGATACCCTTGCGGTTTTTTACATATCTCGTGAATGTTATTACTTCATCATTATTATTACGGGAATCACGGACTGTGATGATCATCCCGGCATCTTCATCCCGGAATGAAATGCCTGCATCATAATCATTTGAAGAAAGAAATTGTTCAAAAGATACTGATGTAAAATATCCGAGATATTGTTCAATGGCTTCAGTATCGGGATCAGGAATCTTATTGCTGTCGGGATTGGTATAAAGCTCGTAATTACCGGGATCATTAATAATGAGGTGAAAAGAATTTTCAGGATTCTTCCGGTCAGCCAGACTGATGGAAATGAACTCGTTTGGTTTCAGATGGAATAATTTATGATCTCTCCAATAATTGATCTCATCCACAAAAAGGCCTGCTATGTTCCTGTTCCGAAAACCGGGTACCTCTATCCTGAAAATATGATCGGAATGTTCAGCCATCATATAGGTTGCATTTGTATAGACAGTATCATGATACATGAAGGTGATATACGGATTTCTTCTGCCGGTCATGATCATCAGTCTCTTTCCTTCATTTTCAAGCCTGTTCATAATCTCGTCTTTGATGGACACCGGGACCACTGAATTTATTTTCAACCTGGAAATAAGCGTCAGCAATCCCTTTACACGTCTGGAACTGGCAGTGAACTGACGGTTAATCACCCATTGCCCTTCCTGTCTTTCAAGGATAATAATGTGATCCGAAGACCGGATTTCTATTAATCTGATACTTGCAGTATCCCTGATTGCAAATTCGTTATCCATCCCTTTAAACATTCCCGGACGACCCACGAAAATCAGATAAGAAGCTATGAGAAGAAGAATAATTAAAATAAATATCAGGAAATATATTCTTTTCATATGTTTTATTTATATTCTTTATCCATACACCCTTCTCCGGTAAATATTCACAGTTGCTCCTAAAATAACAATGATTAAAAAGGGAGCAATCACATTGATCAGTTTCCATTTTAACTCCTCATCCCGGATCTTTTTCCTGTCGAGTAAACGAAGTTGAAATTCTCTGCCGCGGAGTTTGATCAGGCCTGTTTCATCAGTGAGATAATTGATGGCATTCAGAATAAAATTCTTATTTCCAAATGTTTGTGATGTATATCTATCATAACCAAGTGGTGTGATCATCGGTCCGTCAGGAGAGGATATTACATCGTTCCTGATCAGGTCACCATCGGATACCACGATCATTTTTGTTTCAGTGCTTTCAGGTATTATTTCGGATGGTGAGCCTGTAACACCGGGAGGCATCTGCCTGTTTCTGAAAACAGACTCAAACCTGCCTTCCAGCAATATTGCAACCGGCTGAAAGAAACGGTTATATTCCGACTCCTCTGGTCTGGTTCCGGTCTCTGCCAGTGATATTTGAACAGGTACCTGTACCACTTTTGTATATGGAGAAGTTGCCAGAAGCACTGTTTTGGAAATATCCGGATCTTCTCCTACAGTATCAATCACACTCGCGAATTCCAGTTTGATCATATTCAAACTTTTGGTAACGGGGTGGTTCTCAGCAGGTGCAATAACAGGAAAGTAATACCAGGGAGCAAATTGCCAGTCCGACTGTCCACCTGCCAATCCCTGGTTCACCGGAATAAAATGACATTGTATATCTTTTACCAGATTAGGATTCAGTCTTACACCATACCTGAATAGTTGATCCTCAATATTCAGAGGTCTGTAAAAAGCGAAAGTGGAACCGTCAAGCAGGCTGTCCAAACTGACCTGAACAACATCAATCAGCCAGAGCACCTTTCCGCCTTTCATAATATACTGGTCGATCACGAATTTATCATTTTCATTAAACCTCTGATGGGGTTTAGCAATGATGACGGCATAATAATCATCAAGGCTGCCGAAACGACCTCCGATAACACCCCTGTCGACCTGGTAAAAATTTGCCAGTTCCTGTGTAATATCTCCTGTCTGCAGTTCATCCAACTCCCCATGTCCTTCGATAAATGCTACCTTTTGAATGGTATCCGTATCCAGATTTTTAATCATGCTGATAAATTCATATTCAAGTGCCTGTATTGAGTTATTCAGATTGACTTCCGCACTTAAGCCTGGATTATTTTTCAATAAATTGATACTGATATCTATCCCGGTATAGGATATGACAGCACCCGGAAAAATAATCTTCCGGGTTGTGCTTCCATCTTTTTGTTTAACCTGTACATTGGTAGGCTGAAGTCCGAGATCATAAAGATCAGCAGCAATATTTCGCCTGACATGTGGATCAGGATCCTCAGAAGGATCAATGAATTCATAAAGGATCTTCCCCGGTGAATGCCATCTGAATTCATCCAGCATTTCCCGGATCGCAGTCCTGAACCTCATAAATCCCGCAGGTAGTTCACCATCAAGATACACTTTAACATATACCACATCATCAAGATTATTCAACACCTCTTTAGATATTGATGAAAGAGTATATCTTTTTTCTTTCGTCAGATCAAAACGGTAATAAAAGAAAGATCCGATGTAGTTCAGTAAGAATATAATAGCCACCGAGACTAAAAGTTCAATAATATGCTGGTTCCTGATTTTTTTTCTTTTCATCCTGTTAACACAATCTGACTACCAGTTTCTGCTCTGTAAAACAATCTTTGTAAGGAGAAGGAAAATAAAAATCACACTCAGATAATACAGAATATCCCGTGTATCGATAACTCCCCTGCTGACGGAACGGTAATGTTCATTGATACCAAACTTTACAATAACATTGGTCAAGCCTCCAAATATATCAAGTGATGCAATAAAATCGAATCCAATATAAAAGATGAAAGAGATAAGCAGTGTGAAGATGAATGCAATAATTTGGTTTTCAGTGAATGAAGAAATAAAAATGCCAATAGCTGTATAAATACCGGCAAGGAACAACAATCCAAAATATGAGCCCCATGTTGCACCGGTATCAATATTACCCGGTGGTGCGCCAAGCCGGCTGACAGATAAAAAATAGATCAGCGTCGGGATAATAGAAAGAATGACCAATACAAAGGCAGACATGAACTTAGCCAGAACGACCTGCATATCAGTCAGAGGCCGGGTAAGTAAAAGTTCGATGGTCCTGATCCTTTTTTCTTC
>CAZGOR010000059.1:0-13958 GCA_964527875.1 uncultured Bacteroides sp.
CAACAGTAATAATCTGATGAAGCTCAGTCAATATATCATTCTGTTCATGTTCATATTTCTGTTTTCAGGATGTCCTGACATTGAGGTCATACCAGAAATACCCGAGATTGAGTTTCTGAGTTTTACCATCACAGAGGATATTGACGATCTTGGAAATGATATTCTTCTTGGAGAGCTTATTTTCTCATTTCAGGACGGGGATGGAGATATCGGGCTTCCCAATCCGGACACAATTGTTCCGGGAGATACTACACAGTACAACCTTTTTTTCACGATGTACGAGAAAAGCGAAGAAGAATATATTTTATTGGATGAAGATGAGTTGGGAGCACCGCTTTATTACAGGATCCCGTATGTTGAACCCCGTGAAGGGCAGAATAAAATCCTGAGAGGAGAGATAAAAATCGATTTTGAATATCCTACCATTAAATATGACACGATCAAATATGATTTTTATATTACCGATCGCTCTTTAAATAAAAGTAATATAGAATCAACAACTGATATTAGTTTTACTGAATGGAAAGATTGAGTCTGCTCTGAAAAGTAATTGTGAGACAGCTCAATAAGCTGTTAGTTTTCAGCATCCTCTGTCTAACGGCCGGGGTTATGCTAAATTACAATTCTATCCCCATGAACAATACATCGTCGACTTGTTCAATATCTTCCTTCCAGAGCTCGAAATTATTTTTAATGTAGTTATATTGTTCATCCATAGATTTCTCATGGATATCTCTCAGCATATTTTTCAATCGAACCATCTTAAATTTTCTTCCGAGTGGTCCCCCAAACTGGTCGGGATATCCATCAGAGAACATATATATTTTATCTCCGTGGTTAAGTTGAAATTCCTGGGTTTCAAAAACTTTATCTTCAACCTCATATTGTCCGCCCACAGAATTACGACTACCCCTCACATAGATTTGTTCCCCGTTCTTGTAAAGGATCATCGGCCGCATAGCTGATGCTATCTTCAGGTTAAGAGTTTTAAGATCTATTTCAGCCATGATGATATCCATTCCATCATTTGACCGTTCGGCTTCAATATTCTGGTTCAGCGCCGCCATGATTTCCTTATCAAGGGTAGCTAATAACTTATCAGGAGATTCAACATACTTCCTATGACAGATATCTTTGATCAGTGTGGTTCCGATCATCGACATGAATGCACCGGGCACTCCGTGACCTGTGGAATCTGCGCATACAATAATGAACTTATCACTATCAAAACTGTCATACCAGTAAAAATCGCCGCTGACAATATCTCTCGGCTGGTAGAAGACAAATGAACCGGAGAAAGTTTCATGCAATTTGCTGATTGGTGGTAAAATACTGGCCTGTATTCTCTGGGCATAATTAATACTGTCGGTGATGTCTTTATTTTTAATTTCAATCTCTTCCTTCTGCATTACAACTTCCCTGGTCCTTTCATCAAGTTTATTCTGAAGGATTTCCTGAAACTGCTTTTGCTTCCGTTCTCTTATCTTAATAATGATAAAGACAGTAAATACAACAATCAGGACTGATATTGTAATGAACCACCAGGTTTTCCATATCGGCAATTTGACTTCGACTGAAAATTCTACCGGTTCTTCATTACAAATCCCTTCACTGTTACATGCTTTAAGCCTGAATGTATAATCACCATCTTCAATCCGGCTGTACTGTACAAAAGGTATAGTGGTAGGTTCAGACCATTCATCATAACCTTCAAGCATGTATTGATAGGTGACTTTATCAGGTGACCTGTAATTGAGTCCTATAAAATCGACCCTCAGTTTATAAACGCCATATGGCAATAAGATTGGTTTTGAGATATCATACTCCTTGTCTGAGATCCTGACTGACGTGATATTGACAAACGGAGGTGTCAGGTTTTTACGTTCTTGTTGTGTATTAAAAGTAATCAAACCGTCACTGGTACCGAATAATAACTTCCCATCGTCTGTCACATCAGCTGCGTTATGATAACAATCCCCACTAATTCCTTCTTCAGTACCATAAGTCAGTATTCTTTCTGTTTCAATATTGATTTTGCTTAATCCCAATCTATGTCCCACCCAGATATTCCCTTGTCCGCCATTGATTATACTATAACAAGACCCTGATTTCAAACCGTTATAAGTAGAAAAATATTCAGCCGAGTCTTCTTCCGGGAGGAATTTAAAAACACCGTCATTATCTGTTGCAGCCCACAGATTACCATTATCATCTTCAGTTATGTCAATAAATTCGAGTACAAAATTACCTTTGATTCTATATTCATTATTACCGTTCACTGAATAAATACCATTAGCCCGGGTGGCAATCCAGGGATTCCCTTTTGAATCAACAAATACATCACCGATCTTGTTGTGGGGAAGTCCCTCTGACGTAGTGAATGATATCTTTTCCCCGGTTTTTATGTCAATTTGTATCACACCGTTGTTAGTAGCCACCCAAAGGAAATTTTCATTTCCGTCAATAGCGTTGATGACATTTTCGAGTGAGTTATCGGAGGAATGATATTGTGTGGTTTTTTTCGTGTTCAGGTTCATTCTGAAAAGCCCGCTCTGTGATGTTCCTATCCAAAGCCAATTCCGGTTATCTTTATAAAGTGACGTGATTTTATCGCGGGGGATTCCATTCACCGGTCCATATATGATATTTCCAGTCCCCAATTCTCCCTCTTTCTGCGTGATCCGGCCTTCTCCACCAAGCCATAATACATTATCCTCCACAACTACTGAATAAATATCAGATCCTATCTCATCTTCAAAATCATAAAAAACAAATGCTTCATCAAATAATGCTGCCAGACCGTTTCCATAAGTACTGATCCATATATTTCCCTCAAAATCTTCATACACTTCCCGGATGAACACACTTCCCAATCCATTATTTTCATTGAAATTTACCAGGTTTGTAACATTTTTCGAATCAGGTGAAAGATCAATTTTAAATACACCTTCTCCCTGTGTACTCAACCATAAATGGTTATGGCGATCTTCTAAAACACCCAGAACAGAGGAATATTTCAGATAAGAATCTGTTTCCAGTTTGGTAACTTCATAATTGTTATTATCAAAAATTTTCAGGCTGTAGATCCCTTCATCCTGTGTGCCAACAATATATGTTGCCTGGTCTTTCCTTTTGCTGATTACATTAATAGTTGTATAGGGGATCTGGTCAATTTTAGAAATCAGGATTGCTGTATCCCGGGCTGCGTCAAATTCAAAAAGATGTAATCCGTCATAAGCACCGACAAGCAAAGTGCCTTCTTCTGTAAAACATAATGCTGACAATAATTTCCTTTGAAAAGGTTCAACGATCACTTTTGTTTTCAGTTCCCTGTCAACTATGATAATACCTTGATTTTGTGTGGCAAACAGAATTAGACCCTCAGGGTCTTCAGTAATATCATTGATGGTGCTGGTAATCTTTTCCTCAGTAGGAATGATCCTGAATTGCTGTCCATCATACATGGTTATGCTGCCATCATTATGTCCAAACCAGAGATTACCTTCCTGGTCTCTGAGAGACTTTTTCACGAAAGCGGGTGGGAGCGAATCAGACGTAAAATCGCCGGTAAAGCCAAATCCGTCAAATTTACATAAGCCTTCGCCCGTCCCGAGCCAGATGAAACCGTTCTTATCCTGGTTAACAGTATATACAAAAGGATGGCAAATGCCTTCCTCAATCCCATATTGCCGGAACTCATACCTTTGTCCTGATAAATAGCCTGTTATTCCTGTCTGGAACAATAAAAGCAGGATGATGATGCCAAAAGACTGCCTCATTCTGATTATATAGTTCATTTAGTCAGCTTGCTTCTTAACACCAATAGTATATTTATACTGTGGTACTCCTCCAAGGGGTATTACAAAAAACGGCAGTAATTCGTTATACTGGTTTCTTACATTGATCACAACATTATTGTTCCTGACTGCCGGTGATCTGCTTTTGATCATTTGAAGATCAAGAGATGTGTTATGTTCCTCATCCAGGATCTGGAATTCATCACTTCCCCAGATATTATCGCCGGATACTTTGCTTAGCTGGCCTTTTCTTGCAATAGATACAATCCGGATCAACCCGTCATTGTCCCAGTCGAAATACTGCATCCTGACAGTTACGGTCCGGTCATCCACGTACGGATAAATATGTGAAACCTCACTTGGATTATTATGCATTCTGAAAGAATATTCATAAGCAAAAGCATTGGCTCCTTCTAAAGTCCTGTTATCGTTCTGATCAGTACTGAGGAACATTCTGTAAAGATTTCCATCATCCCCATCAACACCCTCAATAATGATCTTAAAGACATAGCCACTCCACTTCTCAACCCATTCACCTTCAGTGGGATTAAAAGGCCCGAATGTATACCAGTCGTTATCATAACGTTCATCCTGGGCAAAAGATTTAAATGCCAGCAAGTTACCGCTTTTATAATTACCTGTAGGATCGGTTTCCTGGGCATCCTCATCAGAATAGCATGTTTCCCCTCCGAATACTTCAAAAGTAGTGCGGGTATCAAATTCACCATTGACTTCATCATGTTCACCAACGGTTTCAGGATCAAATATCCTGATATAGAATGGATTCTTATAATTTTCGGGTATCCTGAAGAAAAATGTCTGGCTGAAATCATCATCACCCCAGGAAGTCTCAGCCTTACCTCCAAAAGTCATTAGATAGGGAATATTTTCATCACCTGCCGGAACTGGTTGAGCTGTAAGCAACTGTCCAATACAGACTATTAACATTCCTATATATATCCAAACCTTCATATTTGAATCTGAATTTTGTAAAAATAACTAAAGTTTAAACCGGTTCAACAGTTTCATGATCCAAGTTTTCAAATTTCATTTTTTCATACGGCAACAATAACACAATTGTTACGAAAAATTTTACACATCTACATCCTGTCTAAAGCCTTTTGAACCAATAAAACAAATTGAAACGGTTTGTCCTTTGTTATCAATACAAATTCTGTGCAAAAAATTTTTTTGCAATTTACTTAAAATAAACTTTTTATAAAACAAAATGAAAATAACACAACTTACTGTGCAGACAGATAGGTTTTTATAAAGAAGCAGATGGTTTTGAATACAATCATGATATCAAACTACTCCTCTGATTCAGCCAGAGATTGTGGTGAGAGAACGACAACGTTCTTAAAAGAACAGGATTTTTGCAACTCTTCAGGATTTCCCGGATCACTTGTAACACCGAGTCTGACCGTATAAATTCCCGGTTTGAAGTACCTATGAGTCAGGGTAGGATTTGGAGCCCGTGTATAATCACCCAGGTCCCAATAATATCTTTCTACTTCGAAATCTTTAATATAAGTGCGTGTTCCGTCAAAATTGATCACCTGGTTGGCAAGAACGGTATCCGGGCTTGAGATATATACCTGTTCGATATCTTCAATGGTCAGGTCATAGGAAGCTTGGTTAAACAGCACATCTCCTGTTAACAGGTCTATCACATTCAACTGTATTTTGTAATTGCCCGGGCCGGAAAAGCAATAGTTTGCTTCTTTAGCTCGTATTCTTGTTTCATCACCTATTTTCCATTCATACATAAAACTTGTCGTGTCAATATCTATGGTTCCGACCTCATAAAATGTATAACAATAATCATTTTCTTCCTGCAATTTGCAACTGTCAAACTCAGGAGCTGTCAACGTAAATTCATAAATATTGCTTGAAAACCTGTCACTGTTTGATGAAAAGAAACCATGTGTATAATCGGCATTTGAAATGAATTGTGCATCATTGCGTCTTGAATTGAAAGGTTCACCAAGATTTACCGGTGTCACCCATTCTCCGTTTATTTCCTCTGTATAAAGAATATCATATCCTCCAAATCCATCATGCTGGTTGGATGAAAAATAAAGTCTGCCATTTGGATGAATCACCGGGTAAATATCATTTCCACTGGTATTAACATCAGGTCCAAGGTTAACCGGCTCATCCCAGCTCCCTCCTGAAAAAATGCATACATACAGATCAAATCCTCCGTATCCATCCCTCATATCAGAAGAAAAAAACAATTTTTTACCGTCCTGGCTTAAAGAAGGGTGATAAAAATTGTAATAAGGATCATTATGTTCAAATGGCTGAATATTTGTCCATTCTCCATTGATCAATTCAGCTGTATATATACCGACCTTTGATCTGGCTTTTCTGTCACCCGCTTCATAGTTTCTGTTGAAATAAATCATATCTCCGTCTTTATTCAGGCTAACCGGACCTTCATAAGTAATCGACCTAAGATTTTCTGATAATAATTTAACTCTCGACCAACCATTATCCTCTGATTTTGTAACAACAAAAATATTCGTTGGGGGTTCTCCCCTGTAACCATCAATCTTTCTCAACATATCCATTCTTTTATTGGCTGTAAAGATCAAGCCGTCCCCGTAAAACACAGGGGCATATTCATCATAAGCACGGGTGGAAAACGGTGCCCGCTCAACAGTGTATACTTCCTGTGCACGAGCAGATATTTCTGTCAGGGCTGTCAATAAAACAATATAAAGTATCAATCTGTTCATTTCACTACCAGAAATAAACCGGACTTGTAGCTCTTACTGCATAACTCAAATCATACCTGAGGAGGATTTCATGTGAGCCACTCATGAAACCTTTCAGGTCACCAACGGGAAAATCATACGAATAACCAAACCTGACCTGTTTGGTAACCTGGAATTCCGCGATTCCCACTATTTCTCCGGTCGATTTATAGGAACCGGTCAGCCAGAAAATATCATGGATAAAAATAAAGCTTGTACTTAAGACATAATATAAAGGATTATCAATGGTATACTGAACGAATGCCGACGGTTTGATTTTAAAATCACTGCTGAAGGGGAGCAATACTCCGCCGGTGCCTGTAAAGTTATACCTTTTAAAATCATGGGTAGCACCCCTTTTGTTGTCATTCAGGCTCAGCAGGAATGGCACCGACACCCCTATATAAAATCTGTTTGTATAGAGATATGCACCTGTTCCAAAATTAGGAATGACAAATCTCTCATCATAAAATGCAGGATCATCTATGTTCTTTCTGTCCACGTCATAAAGATTTTTACTGATGATGCTTCCTCCGGCCCTGAGACCAAGCCTGAGCTTTGCAGGACCAATATCAAACCTGTGGGTATAGTAGAAAAATCCATTATTGCTTCGCTCGGCACCAGCACCGGCAGAAAGATTATCGAACTGGATACCCAAAGCTACTCTAGTGTTTCTGAGCGGTGAATGAACAGTCAGTGCCTGCATTTCCGGTGTTCCTTTCATACCAATCCATTGTTTTCTGTAAATAGCTTCAACAGAAAAAGATTCTTTTGTTCCGGCAAAAGCAGGATTATACAATAATGTATTGAACATGTATTGATTAAAGGGAAGGAATACAGTATTATTCTGTGCCTGTATTCCAATGCAGAACAATGATACCAAGATGATAAATGCTTTTTTTTTCATTGACGCTCCCTTGTAACCACAATAAATCCCTTGTATTGATATGTATCCTGATCACCTTTTTTAACCTCAAGTGTATAATAATATATTCCGTTTTCCACGGGTTTGCCACCATCATATGTTCCATCCCATAACTGGTCTCCGGGCAGGCCTTCCTCTCCAACACCTTTTTTTATATGTTTGATCAGGTTTCCCGACCTGGTAAATATCTTGAAATCATAGGTATCAACATAGTCAAGCCCCTCAATGGTAAAAAAATCATTGATCCCGTTACCATCAGGTGAAAAACCTTCATAGATCCGGAGATCCCTGCGGCTGATCCTCAATTCATCGGATGTAACCCGGCAAATACCATTTGTGATAGTCCAGAGGAACTGGTATTCAACCGTTTCATCAAGGTTCTCATCACCCAGATCCACGAATGATCCGGGAAGAGTATCATTCTCTACCACAACTGAGCCGGAAAGAACAGTCCACTTCCCGGTACCTGCCGTTGGCGGATCAGCATACAGATATAAATAATCAGCAAAATAAACAATCGTATCATATTCCTCGGATGGTTTGCTTCCGGCATATGCCGGATCGGGTTCCTGCCAGAAAATCACTTCTACAGAATCCCTGGAGGAACACTTATCTTCTTCCATAACGGGCCAGTTAAAATTAATCCTGTAAAGCTTGTAATACTGGCTGTTTTTTGAATTAAAAACAGTCGAAGCCTGAATGGTTCTGCCTGCAGAATCATCGATAACCAGGTATTCGTCACCAGCCACCTTTGTCCAGTATCCACTGCCAACTTCCTGTTGGGATTCAATCCGGATCAAATGACCACATACCTGAATCGTATCTTCATCTTTGAATATCTTTGCACCCGGCTGTTTATACAATACTGCACTTACTAATCCCGAAAGACTGTCGGTATAGGCAATACAACCATTTGCATCGACAAGGTCAAACAGTTCAATTTCATAAAGAGTCGTATCAGAGGTTGTGAGATCACATTTAAAATTTCCCTGACTGGTAACAATATTTTCGACTGTGTCATTATCAAAACCATCCCGATATATCAGGTTGAATGGCGGGGTACCTGTGAGCATATACTGAACCGGTATTTCAACAGGACCTTTTTCAGAATCATAGCATAATGCCGGGTATGCAGCATTCATTATTTTCCCGGTGGGCCGGGGATTGATAGAAACATAAGTAGAAGCAGAAATGTCGGCACAGGCACCTGACTCCACACCCCGTCTGAAATAAGCTGGCAGCAATAAATCTTCGGTTGAATAATTTTCCTGGTCATTGGTGCCGGGTGCCGGCATCCAGTTGATATTATCATTGCTTTTCTCCCAGCTAAATTTATAAATTACCTCATCTCCCCCCCCCATTTCTGTCACTCCGGCTGTGCCATCAAGCAAGAGTGATGTTTCGTAACAGGTTTCATCCGAAAGACCATTATTGATAGTATTATTGCTTATCAGAGCCTGGACAATCACTGTAGTGGAATCACTGAAATGCGAACATTTGCCGGAAACAACTTTCCTCCTGTAATAAGTAGTATTCTCTAATGATTGCGGATCATAATCGGATTGTATTGCTCCTACGATATCTTTCCAGCCGGTGCTGTTTAACCTTTTCTGCCATTGATATACATATATCCCATTGCCACCGGTCGGAACAGATTGTCCCGTTATTTTATTTGGAATAGCTCCCCAGCATATTGTGTCATTGTCAGTGATCAGATTATTCAGGATGCTGTCCTGAACCATTACTTCTATTTCATTACTGGAGTCTGAACATGCTCCCGATTGAACATATCTTCTGAATATGATGGTATCTGTGAGATACCCGGGTTCATAATTGATCATTGTATCATTCAGGCCAGCCCGGGTCCAGTTACCCCCCTGTGGTTTTGACTGCCATTCATAAAAATATCTTATTTTGTCACCGCCATCGATCGTTCCTGAGAGTTGAGTCAGTAACAGGTTGTGATCATCAGCACAAATTATTGTGTCGCAGGCAATCAGATTGTTGGTTATATGTGGGTGAACAAGTACCTTTACAAAATTACTCGTATCTATACATGCATCATCTGATCCGGAATAGACCAGCCTGCGATAATATCTTGTCGACTTCAACGTATCCGGATCATATTCCTTCTGGTCATTAGGAGTCTTTGCAGGAATCCAGTTTAATGTATCCATGCCGGATTGCCACAAATAGCGGTATTCCCCGTCACCCCCGCTTACATTCTGTCCAATTACAGGTAATCTGTTATCATCCTCACAGATGGTATCATCCGGTGCAATCAGGTTATCATGGATGTTATCCAATACTGTTATGGTATCACTATTGCTCGTGTTTTTACAAACGTGTGATCTGACAACACGTCTGTAATAGGTTGTTTCAAAAGGAGTTTGTCCGGTAAGAATGGTGTCTGTAACACCCGTGCTGTTCCAGGAGGTGCTGGCTGTTCTTGATTCCCAGAGAAAAGTATAAGTGCCATCTCCCCCGATAATATTGAAAAACGTACTATCTTTCAGGTCAGGTATGACAGAACCCTTGCATATTGTATCGTCCGGGACAATATTATTGTTTTGTAAAGCCGGAAGCACATTGATGGTAAGGATCAGGCTGGTATCTGTTGTGGCACCAGAATAAACGATGCGCCTGAAGTAAGTTGTATCGGCAAGCGGGCCGGAAAAGTAATATATGGAATCATTTTTAATGGTATCATTTTCCGGTGCATCACTCCAGTTGTTCATATCGTCACTATGTTGCCATGTATAGGTATAAGTACCTGGTCCGTTTCCTCCCTTCGGTATGGATGCATAGAACGGCACAGGACTGATTCCCTCACAGATATCCTGGTCATCGGGCATAACATTGAACAGGAAACCGCTCAGAGGAATCAATAACTTATTAATAGTATCACCCTTCTGATCTGAAGTATTTGATGCTCCCCAAAATTCACCTGTTATATGCTGGCCGGCTTGCCCGCAGCCAATTTTCTTCATCACATTTCCGGGAAGGGTGTTTCCCGAATACCATATCACCCCTCCTCCGCCGAAACCACCTGGACCGGTTGTATCATCCGGGTGTTTTGTCCAACCGCCATTCCCGCCTCCTACATCCACAGTAATTTCTCCAATGTAAGTGTTTGCATCCAGGATAATCACACCACCGCCTCCACCTCCGCCTGCACCGGCAGTTGCAGGATCAGACACATCCCCTCCTCTGGCACGAATGGCATTTGCTTCTTTTGCCTCAATGGTGTCTGTAATCAGGATGATGATCCCACCGCCGTTCCCACCTTTTGTGGCAAACCTCGAACTATCCAGATTTTGCGTGCTGGTTCCCCCTCCACCACCCATAAATATCCTGTTTGGAAACTGTCCGGAATTTGAATAATAATAAGGATCCATGGATCCACTCAAACCTCCCAAATTGGGAACAGGTGAACAACTTGCAGATTCTTTACCACCATTCCCCCCGGGACCAAAGTTACTGCCACCTCCACCACCTGAGTACTTACCATTACCACCTCCCCCTGAACTTGCACAAAAATAATTGCCTCTTGTATATGGAAATCCCTCGTAAACAATACCTTCCCCTTTCCTGCCAGAACTGTCTACATCAACTTCAGCATGAAAACCAAGTTTAGCTTCTGTACAGTTTCCTTTAAAATAATCGGTTGTCGGAGTGTTAGGATCACCTCCCCGGAAGCCTTTTCCTGTAACATCGATGACATCATTCAGCACAATTTTCCTACCCGCAATCAGGGCAAAAACACCACCTGTCCCTTCTGCGGGATTCCATGCTTTACAGGTATGGGGTTTATTCACTTCATATACAGACTGTCCACCTCTGACCTTAACAAGCTGGTAAATTTCTCCGGGTTTTTTCGTACCAAGCTTCCTCAGGATTGTGGTAAATATGATATAATTACCCACTGTATCATTAACCAGCAGGATATTATAAATACCTGTATTATTGATGTCATATATATGCCCCCAGTAATTCGGATCAGGGTCGTCATCGTGTGTATAGATTTCAGCTCCCTTCATCACTATAAACAAAACGGTATCCCCTGATGCAAAAATACCGGCGTTACTCACCTCCACACTGTCGACATCTGTTGTATCAGCATTCTGTATGCTGATAATCCTGGCATACTTATTAATAATCGTTGTATCCTGAGCTCCACACTGATTATATATTAAAAAAGCCATGAAGAATATAAAGGCGATATACTGAAATACTCTATGTAAGAATGATGTCACCCTATATGATTGTATTAACAGATTTAAAAATAATAAACCTTGCTGAATTATAGAAAGTTATTAATAAATTTAAATTATCATAGCAGTTTGTCTTGTTTTTCATTTCGTCTTTCTTCCTCTCATTCGTTGGAGGAATTTATTTATATTTTCCCCGGTGAGGGCATGCTTTCTCACTCCTTTGGTTCCGAGCAGATAGACATAAGCCTGAAG
Source organism: uncultured Bacteroides sp. (assembly GCA_964527875.1). Classification (GTDB taxonomy): domain Bacteria; phylum Bacteroidota; class Bacteroidia; order Bacteroidales; family SM23-62; genus LJUQ01. Next base: position 11,951 of record CAZGOR010000059.1, read on the forward strand.
CGACTCAACATGTTCACACATGACACGCAACATTGCAAGGAAAGGAACAATGACAAACATCCCCGGTAATCCCCAGACCAATCCTGCAGCAATCATCCCAAGGATAATTATAAACACATTCAGGTTAACGTAACTGCCGACAATATTGGGAGTGATGATATTGCTCTCAGTAAAGTGTACGATCACATAAATCAGCAAAACCTTCAGTGCCATATTAGGTGAATCGCCGGTAAGGAAAGCAAAAACAAAGGGAAATGCATACCCGATGATCGTCCCGAAATAAGGTATAAAGCTCCATATACCAGCTATCACACCCAATATAATGGCATATTTTAATCCTATAAGATATAATACTGAGGAATTGATAATGCATAAAACAAAAACAACCGTTAACATTCCTCCCATATATCTGGATGCGACTGTCGACACTTCCCTGAGAACTTTAATTGTAACCATTTGTTTCTCCTGCGGGACAAGTTTCAGAATGAAGTAAGCAAACTTAGTCCGGAAATAAAGTAACATGAAAATTAAGACCGGCAGGATCCCCAGCCTTAATACTGTTCCGGCTGTTGCAGTAAAAACCTTATTTAAAAAATCACTGCCGGCATCAAAAAGAGCTGATACACGATCTCTTAAAAAAGCCGGTATACTCAGATTCTCTATACCAACTAAATTACTTATCTGTAACTCAAGAATATCAATATTTTCCAATGCTTTAGATCTGAAAGCAGGGAAATCATTTATGAATCCCCCGATTTTCCTGTATATAAATACTCCGGCTGCCCCAATAATTCCCAGTAAAAGAATCAGACTTATTAAAATAGCTAGTATCCTTGGAAAACTGTGTTTTTCAAGCCAATTGGTAAACGGATATAACAGGTAGGTAAACAAAACAGCAACCGCGATGGGATAGAGAAAAAGCCTGGCTTGAATAAGAATATAAAACACCAGGATGATAGCAAGCAGGAAAAATGAAAACCTTTGTGCTGAAGGAAACCTGCTGATAAGCCTATAGTCTTTTTTCTTATTATTTGTATCCATGGGAATGTTGTTATTAATATAAACTTGTTTGTAATTATTTATTCATTAGTTAGTTATCAAATCGATTGGTAAAGAAGAATGGAATACTGGAATGTTGGAATATTGCATTATTCCATTACTCCATTCTTCCATTCTGCTGTAATCCTTAAAGTTATCAACACCCACACTCCAATACCCACACACACCAATATACCAATCTACTAATATACCAATTCACTTATTCTTCCATCATTCCATGTTTTTCTTCTCATGCAATGGCAGTTTAACGGTAAATGTTGTACCTTCTCCCGGGGTTGTTTCATAGCTTATCTCACCATTTGCATTTTCAACAATACTTTTTACGATAGCGAGTCCCATTCCCATACCGCTTGACTTGGTTGTAAAATTGGGCTGGAACAATTTATCTCCAAGATCCCCCGGGATCCCTCTGCCATTATCCTTCACCTTTATAACTGCAAAGCTATTTTCTGTTCCCTGTTCAATGATGATCAATCCTTTCCGGTCTTCGGGAATTGACTGTACAGCATTTTTAATAAGATTAATGAAAACCCTTGAAATCTGTTCCTTATCGGCAAATATAAATGTCTTATCACGGCTTGTAAAAACTGTTTTAAATTCGATCTTTTCCGTATTGATAAAAAGCCTTAAAACATCATTAATCCTTTCTCTCAGATCAAGTTTAACATTTTCGGCTTTTGGCATCTTGGCAAAATTTGAGAACTCGTTTGCGATTGCCGATAACTCATCAATCTGTTCGATAAGTGTTGCTGTGATTCTTTCCAGATTTTTTCCCCAATTGTCCGGATTATCCTGCCAGGCCCGCTGAAGATGCTGAACACTCAATTTCATAGGGGTCAGCGGATTTTTAATTTCATGGGCGATCTGTTTTGCCATTTCCCGCCATGCCGATTCTCTTTCTGACCTTGCAAGGAGTTCAGCACTTCTGGCCAGTTCATCAACCATGTGG
>CAZGOR010000060.1:0-13913 GCA_964527875.1 uncultured Bacteroides sp.
ACCAATTCACTTCGATTTTCGACCTGACAGGATCAAGTCAACCTGTCAGGTCTTTCCACACCCATACCCAACACCCACACTCACCAATTCACGAATTCACCAATTCACCAATTCACCCTTTCACCCCCTCGCCCCTTCTCCCCTTCTCCCCCTCCCACAGCCCGCTATTTATTTATAATTCCACAGGATTTGTGAACAAAAACCCCGTATTTATCAACATTTCTGCAATTTTTTTTGGCTCAGACTTGCTAAAGATCAGAAATAATCTATATTTGTATACAAATTTGATTTTTCAGAAACTGTTTTAATAACCCTAAAATTTTACTATTATGAACAAAGCACAACTTATCGATGCAATTGCCAGCGAAGCCAAGTTAACCAAGGCTGATGCTAAAAGAGCTCTAGATGCTTTTGTTAAAACCACAACAGGTGCACTGAAGAAAGGTGACAGGGTAGCTCTGGTTGGTTTCGGTTCATTCTCGGTCGCAAAAAGAAATGCAAGAACTGGTAGAAATCCACAAACCGGCAAGCCTATTACTATTGCCGCAAAAAAAGTCGTAAAATTCAAGGCTGGCAGCGAACTTGCAGGTGCTGTCTAAAAAATATCAGAATGTTGGAAGAGGAGCACTCGGGTGCTCCTCTTTTTTTTTGCCACAATCTCTATGCAGGTAACCAATACTGATTTGATTAATTACCTCTCAGGATTTATTACTCCCAGGAGAAAACAACTGATGACTGACATCCTCAATAACAGGACACGATATATTACAATCGCATTGGAAGATATTTATCAGCCGCATAATGCAAGTGCTGTCCTGAGAACATGTGAGTGCCTCGGAATACAGGATGTACATGTGATTGAAAATAAAAACAGGTACCGGGTTAATCCCGATGTTGCACTCGGTGCTGCCAAATGGATCACACTGAAAAAATATAACCTGACCGGTTTCAATACTCCCGCAACAATTGATCATCTTCGGGCAAATGGCTATAGAATTGTGGCCACTTCCCTGTCGGATGAAGCAGTGCCACCCGACCAATTCAACCTGGAAAAAGGAAAAATGGCAATCTTCTTCGGAACTGAACTGACCGGGCTTACTGATGATATGCTGCAACAGGCCGATGAATTACTGAAAATACCTGTCTATGGATTCACTGAAAGTTATAATATATCTGTATCAGCAGCTATTATCCTTTCACACTTCATTCATGTCCTCCGTAAATCGAATATTTCCTGGCAACTGACAAGTGAAGAAAAAGAGGAGATCATGCTCCAATGGTTGCGGAAATCTGTCAAACGTGCTGATCTTCTTGAAAAAAAATTCCTTCATTCAAAATAGCTTTAACTGTTTCAGCCCTGCCGGTTCGGTTAGAGATTAAGAGATGAAGATATTACGAGATTCATCTTTTAGTTTATAAATAATTTTCTATCTTTGATGAACTAATGGTATCGGGTGATTAATTTCCTGATCTGTTTGACTAAACACTAAACCGGATGAACTGTATTATTATTGAAGACGACCCTTTATCTGTAAGAATCATTCAGGAATTTATCCGTAAGACCAATGAGCTGAGCCTGGTCAATACCTTCTCTAATGCCATTGATGCAATCAATACACTCCAGGATAAAGTTGATATTGATATTATCTTTCTTGATATTGAATTGCCCGATATGAGCGGGATGGAATTTCTTGATTCCCTTCATGACCATCCCCAGGTGATCATCATATCATCAAAGAGTTTATATGCTGCTGATGCTTTTGATTATGAAGTGACCGATTACCTGGTTAAACCGATTACCTATGCAAGATTTTATAAAGCTATACAACGTGCACGCAAACGTATGGATAGGGATAGACTTGATAAAATCGGCAAGAATGAAATATTTATCAAAAAAAATTCCACCCTGGTCAAGTTGAAATATGATAATATCCTGTGGATCGAAGCCCTTGAGAATTATGTGATTTTCAATACTTACTATGAAAAATATACCATCCATTTCACGATGAAAGCCATTGAACAGAAACTGCCACCTGACAAATTTACCAGGGTTCACCGGTCTTTTATTGTGAATACCAGCAGTATAGATGTCATTGAGGATAATTCGGTTCTGATCAAGGTTCAGGATGGTACCAAAACGATACCAATCGGGAAATCTTACAAAGACAAACTTATGGGCGATATCAACCTGATGATCAAATAAATGCATTCAGTGCCCGCCAGCATAATCCAATCCGTTATTGATGATCTCCGACAGGCAATTATTTCTCCGGTTTGTTGCCCAGACCTCTGATTCTCCACTTATGCTGGAGGTTGAAAGAGCAGAGGGGATATGGCTGTATAGTCCCGATGGGGGAAAATATGCCGACCTCATCTCGGGTGTATCGGCAAGTAATATCGGACATAGTCACCCGTTTGTTATTCAGGCAGTGAAGCAGCAGGTTGATAAGTATATGCACCTGATGGTTTACGGGGAGTACATCCAATTACCGCAGGTCAGGCTTGCAAAGATGCTTGCAGATAACCTTCCGGAGAAACTGGGTTGTACCTATTTCGTGAATTCGGGGAGTGAAGCAATTGAAGGTGCCATGAAAATATCAAAAAGGTATACCGGCAGGCCGGAAATTATTGCTTTCGGAAATGCTTACCATGGCAGTACCCAGGGCGCCATGAGCATACTGGGTGATGAATCCTTTAAAAACCCTTTCAGGCCCCTTATGCCGGGAATAACCTTGCTGAATTTCAATGATTTTGATGATTTGAACAGGATAACCGGTAATGTTGCATGTGTTATCGTTGAACCTATCCAGGCAGAAGCCGGTGTCCATATGCCTGTAAATGGATTTCTAAATGAATTGCGTGAAAGATGTACACAAACAGGCACCTTATTGGTCTTTGACGAAATACAGGTCGGTTTCGGCCGGACCGGAAATTTATTTGCGTTTCAGGATTATGGCGCGGAACCTGATATCCTGGCACTGGCTAAAAGCCTTGGCGGTGGCCTTCCACTGGGTGCATTCGTTTCTTCTCACGATATACTTGCAGTGCTTAAAACCGATCCTGTCCTGGGACATATTACCACATTCGGAGGAAATCCCGTTTCATGTGCAGCCGGAATGGCATCACTGGCAGTTCTCTTGAAAAGTAACCTGATTGAAGATGTAAAACTGAAAGAGCAACTTTTCAGGGAAAATCTCTCTCACCCTCTTATAAGGGAGATCAGGGGTAAAGGACTTTTACTTGCAGTGGAGCTGGGAAATAAGGATTTAACAAACAAAATGATCAGAAAAAGTCTTGATAATGGAATCATACTGGATTCGTTTTTGTTCTGTAATACCGCCTTCCGGATCTCCCCACCCCTGACCATTACTGAAGCGGAAATCACGGAGATATGTGACAGGTTAATTGGGATTCTGGATAAAATAAAATAATACATCATATTGATACGATAAATATTATTGGAACTGTTTATAAGAAAAAGAGTTCTCGCAGATTTACGCAAATTTTTTCGCAGATTCACGCAGATAGCCTGCATCCAGTAGAATTTATCAGTTGGTATCTGCGTTATGATCTGCGACATTCTGCGGGAAATCTTTAAAATTGGGCTATTAGATAACATAAGGAGTACCGCACGTAATTTACATTTCGAACAAAATAATACTAACAGATGTATCAATTTGTGTGTGAGTATTGGGTATGAAGTTCTGCCGCCTTCCTGGCAGGCAGGCGGACACATTCCAAAATTAACTCAAATAAAGCTAATTATGCAATTTGTCAGAGAGGAGTAAGAATAGATTATGAAAAAAATTGTAGCTATATCCTTATTCCTGTTTCCATCTTTACTGCTTTATTCTCAGGAATACCAGGGATCAGAAGTTGCTGCTGCTGAAGAATGGCTTCATGAAAAATTTGAAGAACTGTATACCGCTTTCTCTGATGACGTAAAAGATAGTCTGAATAAAATAATCATTGACAGATTCGAATCAATTCTTTCAGATCGCCATTCATTTAATGATCCTTTTGATTCACTCCGGCGTATTGGTAAAATATATTCCCCGGATCAAAAATTCAGGTTAATTACCTGGAATGTTCAGGTTTCTGATGGCAGACATACCTGTTATGGTTTCATTCAATACAGGAACAAACGAAAAAGGCCCTGCCTGGTTTACAGGCTCAATGACCAGTCTGATGAAATTGACAATCCCGAAACATCAGTCCTGGATCCCAGCCGGTGGTGGGGAGCGCTGTATTATGATATTATCCGGAAAAGATCTAAAGGCCGGAAACTTTATACCCTTATCGGGCTCGATCCTCATGACAGGTATTCAAACAAGAAAGTCATCGATGTCCTTACATTTGGAAAGGATCCTGATCCTGCATTTGGTGAACCGGTTTTCCAGACTGAGGAAGGCATCAGACATCGCCTGATCTACGAATATTCTCCAGATATTGTGATGCGACTAAGATATGAGCGCAGTCAAAGGATGATTATCCTCGATCACCTTTCACCGATCAAACCGGCATTGGAAGGTAATCCCCGTTTCTATGCCCCCGACGGTTCCTATGATGGCTTCAATTTCCGGAAAGGAATGTGGGAATATCACCCCGATGTAGATATACGCAATCCCTAATCTGTCGCCAGACCTGTTTAAGTTCTCGCAGATTAGCGCAGATTGAATCGCTGATTCATGCAAATAAAATCTATTAAATATCTATCCGCGGAAATCCGCGTTCTGGTCTGCAACAATCTGCGAGAACTCTTTTCAATAATTATCCAGTATATATAAGCAATTCTGGCAAGTAAATCAATTTAACAATTTAACAATTTAGCAATTTAACAATTAAATGACGATTTGTCAGTCCCTGCGTCTTGGCATATCATTTGAAAAACTGCATGTGAACCGAAAAAGTTAAACTTAAACCGGAAAAAATGCAAAAAGGTAATATTGATGTCACTACGGAAAATATTTTCCCGATCATTAAGAAATTTCTTTATTCTGAACATGAAATATTTCTCAGAGAATTGATATCCAATGCAATAGATGCTACAAAAAAACTTAAAACCCTGGCTTCACTGAATGAATTCAAAGGTAAGCTCGGTGATCTGACAATCCGTGTGAGTGTTGATAAAAAGAAAAAAACACTGACCGTTTCGGATCGCGGTGTTGGGATGACTGAGGAGGAAATCACAAAGTACATTAATCAGATTGCTTTTTCAAGTGCTGAAGAGTTCCTGGAGAAGTATAAGAACAAGGAAACAGAGATCATCGGCCATTTCGGTCTCGGGTTTTATTCCACTTTCATGGTTTCCGATAAGGTGGAGATCATTACAAAGTCGTATCAGAAGGATGCCAAAGCTATAAAATGGAGCTGTGAAGGAACCCCGGAATATACAATTGAGGAAGTCGAAAAGGAAGGAAAAGGGACGGATGTAACACTCTATTTTGATAAGGATTCAAAGGAATTTACCGAGGAGTCAAGGATTGAAGAGATTCTTAAAAGGTACTGCCGCTTTTTGCCGGTTGAAATAGCCTTCGGCAAGGAAAAGGAATGGAAGGATGGAAAAGAAATTGAAACCGGTAAGGATCATATCATCAATGATACAAAACCCCTCTGGACCAGAAAACCGGTTGATGTGAAGGATGAAGATTATAACGCTTTCTACCGTGATCTATACCCGGCTCAGGATGAATCCCTGTTTAACATTCATCTGAATGTGGATTACCCTTTCAAACTGACAGGTATCCTTTATTTCCCGAGAATCAAAAGCAATATTGAGATACAGAAGAATAAAATACAGCTTTATTGTAACCAGGTGTACGTTACGGATTCGGTGGAAGGTATTGTTCCCGAGTTCCTTACTTTATTACATGGGGTATTGGATTCTCCCGATATACCTTTGAATGTTTCAAGGAGTTACCTGCAGGGTGATCCGAATGTTAAGAAAATATCGGGGCACATCACCAAGAAGGTTGCAGACAGGCTGGAGGAGATCTTTAAAAAGAACAGGAAAGAGTTTGAGAAAAAATGGGATGACCTCAAACTGTTCATCCAGTATGGTATGTTAACCGAAGAAAAATTCTATGAACGGGCTCAGAAATTTGCCCTGATGAAAAACACCGAGAGTGATTATTTTACCTTTGAAGAATATGAAAAGCTGATCAAAGAAAACCAGACCGATAAACACAAAATGCTCATTTACCTGTATGCCACCGATCGTGAAGAGCAATACAGTTATATTGAAAAAGCCAGGAATAAAGGGTATGATGTGTTGTTGATGGATGGCCAGATTGATACCCATTTCCTGAATCATCTTGAACAAAAATTCAAAGATTCAAGATTTACCAGGGTAGATGCCGATGTGATCGATAAGCTGATCCTGAAGGAGGAAAAGACAGAATCAAAGTTAACCGGGAAACAGAAGGAAGATCTTACGCATGTTTTCCAGGGACACCTGCCGGAGAAAGAGAAATTCTTTGTCACATATGAAAACCTGAGTAAGACAGAAAGTCCGTTGGTCATCACACAACCAGAGTATATCCGCCGTATGAAAGATATGTCGGAGCTGAGTGGTGCCCCCAATTTCTATGCTGGCATGCCGGATGCACATAACGTGGTTGTCAATACAAATCATCCGCTGATACTTAAATTGAATGAAGCAAAGGATAAATCTGTAGGCAAAAAGGTGGGGGAAATAGAATCGGAATTAAAACCACTTGATGAAGAACTAAAAAAGCTTGAAGAAAAGCATAAAGACAAGAAAGACGAAGAAATACCCACTGCTGAAAAAGACAGGAAAGAGGAGCTGAATAAACAGATCGGTAAACTGAGAGATAAAAAAATAAATACCCTGAAAACTTACGGTAAAAAGAACAAGATTGTCAAACAGTTGGTTGATCTTGCATTATTGTCCAATAATATGCTGAAGGGAGAAGAGCTGATCCGGTTCGTGAACCGCAGTATAGATTTGATAAAATAGGCATGGAGCATGGAGTATAGATAATTCTGTGGATTATAATATCAATTGCCGTAAGCTTTAGCTGACGGAATAAAGGTTACAAGTTACAAGTTACAGCTTGAAGAGTGCTCAGCTGTGCCCATAGGGTGAGGTTGTATGAAAGTGCAAAAGTTTGAAGGTGAGAATGTGTGATAGTGGAATGGCCAGAAAGTATTAAGGTAGGATAGAAGAAGGCCCTTAAAGGGTCAAACTATGAGTAACCACCGGTGAAACCGGTGGTTTAGGATCCAGCGTCTGATGCAACCCTGAAGGGTTGAATAAATATCCTTTTCAGCATTAACCTTTCTTTTCCAACTGAAAACCGGAAACTAAAACAACTCCTGTACCTCCTTCTTAATCTGTTCCAACGCCTGCGCTGTCAGTGCGCTTTTATGTTCCATCATCATATCAAGAATCTTTTTACTCAGTGTCAGGGCACTGGCTTTTGGCTCGATCTGCTCTGCAGCCGTATTGACCAGGCTGATTGTATTGGATCGTGCGTTTTTAACTTTTTCCCACGCTTCCTGACTGATATAAACCTGTTGTGAAAGGTTATGTTCAAATTCAGCCCTGATGGTTGCCAGCAATTCTGTTTGCAGTTGTTTGGCTGTCATATCAGCCAGGGCCAGTCTCATGATCATTGATTCCGGAGAGATCCGTTCGAGAAAAAGAGCAAGCCGTTCATAGGCCTGCAAACGGATAGGCAAAATGGTCTTCTGGCTTGCCATAGTGATCTCAATTCGTCTCTTCCGGTCTTCAGACCTGAAATGATAATGCATCATGATGTATACGGTGAGGAAAAGGATCAAAGAGGGTAACGAATATTTCAATATTTCAAGAATTTCATCCATGTTAATATTTTTTAGAAAATTTATAGTTACAATATTAAATAAATTATTTTTAAAATAATATTTTAGCAATCTGATATAAAACAGTTCATTTTAATAAGAATTTAATAATTAAAACTATGACAAAACTTTCTTCACGATTGGCTAATATGGCGGCATCACAGACCATTGCCATGAACCAGAAAAGCAGGGATCTCCAGGCACAGGGGATCGATGTGATCAATCTTTCCGTAGGTGAACCGGATTTCACGACTCCGGATCATATAAAGGAGGCGGTTAAAAAGGCTGTTGATGAAAATTATTCCTTTTATCCACCTGTCGCAGGATATCCTGAATTGAGAAAAGCAATTGTGAAGAAATTCAGGGATGAAAACGCGCTGGATTATGAACCTGACCAGATCGTTGTGTGCAGTGGGGCAAAACATTGTATCGTGAATGTCTTACTGTCGATCATAGATAAAGATGATGAGGTGATCATACCTGCTCCATACTGGGTGAGTTATTCTGAACAGGTTAAAATAGCTGATGGTGTCAATGTAATTATCGATACAAAAATCGAAAATGATTTTAAAATCACACCCCAGCAGTTAGAGGAAGCGATCGGACCAAAAACCAGGGTTTTTCTTATCTGTTCCCCTTCAAATCCAACCGGTGGCATGTATTCAAAGGAAGAGCTTGAAGGACTGGCCAGGATTCTGGCCAAACACGAGCAGATCATTGTGATTGCAGATGAGATATATGAACATATCAACTTCGTGGGTAAACATGAGAGTATAGCACAATTTGATTACCTGAAAGACAGGGTTGTTCTGGTAAATGGGGTTTCCAAATCATATGCCATGACCGGTTACCGGATCGGTTATCTGGCAGCCCCTGTATGGATTGCCAAAGCAGTTGTCAAACTCCAGGGACAATTTACGTCAGGAGCAACAGCTGTTGCCCAGATTGCTTCGATCACTGCACTTACAGCTGACCAGTCATGTACAAAAGAAATGAACGCTGCTTATAAAAGACGCAGGGATCTGATCCTTGGCCGGTTAAACGCCATCAATGGTGTAAAATGCAATGTCCCGCAGGGAGCATTTTATGTATTTCCGGATTTCAGCGCTTATTATGGTAAATCTGATGAAGATGCCGTGATAAAAGGTTCAACCGACCTGTGTATATATCTCATTGAAAAGGGACATGTTGCCACTGTGCCCGGAGTTGCTTTCGGAGAAGATAAATGTATCAGGATCTCCTTTGCAAATTCCGATGAAAACCTGATGAAAGCAATGGACAGGATTGAAAAAGCGCTTTCGGAATTGAAATAATAAGGTTTGGGGATTTGACTAAACCTGAAGAAGATATATCACCATATATAAAAAGACTTAAACACTAAGGTTGCAAATTTTACAATTGTAGCAGTGGTCGCAAGTGCCGAAAAACAGACAATCCCTGCCTGCAGGCAGATTTGATTGCCAATGTTTTTCGAGCATCCTCGAAATGGTAACGGAATCGAAGATTCCGGCCATTTCGGGAGTCGCAATTGTCTCAATTGATTTCGCACTCTGAATCATTCCCTTTTATCTAACAAAATGCATAATTAACAGTATTTGAGCTAATTACATTTTCTGTGTTTTCAAAACTTTTTTCATACTATTTATACATGTCGCTTCCTCCGGAAGCTTAAAAACTTATCCCTTCTTGCTTGACAAACTAAAATACCAACTGGTCCAGTTAGCAACCGGATCTTTCTGTTACTCCCTGGTGGATAAAACTGTCGATTAACAATTCCCCCGAGAACTTGGGGAGACAGGTAGCAGAAACTTCACATTTTATCCCAATATTCAAACACACAAATATACCAATATACCAATTCACCAATTAACATACCTGTTAGTATTCTTTTGTCCGAAAAATGTCAATTTCTTATTCATCCCACAGGTTCCGTGAGATATATTCACTGTAATCCTTAATTTTCGGTTTATAGGTTTCATTGAATAACGGAGAAGAGATTATAAAATCTGATGTCGATATGTCGCAGGCAGTTGGAATATTTTTTCAGGTTAATAAAATATTGTTTTTTTGTAGGATCAATTTTTTCATTTCAACATGATGATAAACATTAAAAACCTGGCATTGATCCTTTTGTTAGTGGTCGTATTAATATGTGGATCCATGTTTTTATCATTATACAGGAAAATACTAAGGACGAATGTGGAGACGGGGAATGAAGAATTTGTTTATGTCATGATTTCAACAGGTTCAACTTACCAAGATGTACTGGATCTTCTGGTATCAGATAATATCATTAAAGACACTGCTTCATTCAACTGGGCATCACGGAAGAAGAATTATCCCAGGCATGTTAACCCGGGACGTTACAGGATCACCGGGGGGATGAATAATAATCAGCTGATCAATATGCTGAGATCGGGGCGGCAGGAACCGGTTGATCTTTTGATTAATAATGTCCGTACCACTGAGAAACTTGCATCTTTTGTTTCAAAGCAAATAGAAGCAGATTCGCTGGCGATCATGAAGTTGCTGAGGGATCGTGATTATCTCAATCAGCTTGGATTTAGCCCGGAGACCGTCTCAGTGATTTTTATTCCAAACACCTATGAGTTTTATTGGAATACTGATGCCGATGAATTTATCAAAAGGATGAAGCTGGAGTACGACCGTTTCTGGAATTCAGAACGGACCGGAAAAGCTGCAGGAATCGGGCTTACACCTGTTGAGGTCATCACCCTGGCTTCGATTGTGGATGAAGAAACCGTTATGAAGGATGAAGAAAAAAGGATAGCGGGGGTTTACATGAACAGATTGAGAAAAAATATGAGACTGCAGGCAGACCCGACAATTAAATATGTGGCAGGTGATATGAATATGAACAGGGTTCTTCGTAAACATATTGGAATCGATTCTCCTTACAATACTTATAAATATGGCGGACTTCCACCCGGTCCGATCACCATCCCTTCTATTTCATCTATCGATGCTGTTTTGGATTATGAACAGCATGATTTTTTGTATATGTGTGCAAAAGATGATTTTTCAGGATATCATAACTTTGCCAAAACGTTAGCTCAACATAACAAAAATGCACTTTCATACCAAAAAGCGCTCAATCGGCGTAAAATTTTAAACTAATCACTAACTTTTCTGTATAAATGATTAATGTTGTATGATGCTGATTCAACATCTTACAACATGATTAATATTCTCTGAATGGACAAGATCAAATTTGGATCCGATGGCTGGCGTGGTATTATTGCAGGGAGCTTTACTATGGCTAACGTGGCAAGGTTGACCGACGCATTGGCATTATGGCTTCTGAATAAGTACCGTGATACAAGCGTTGTTGTCGGATATGACACACGGTTCGGGGGGAAATTGTTTGCTGAAACTGCAGCCAGCGTATTGGCGCTTAAAGGAGTAAAGGTTTTTCTCTCCAGTGAATTTGTCACCTCACCCATGGTGTCATATGCAGTTAAATGGTATCAGGCCGGACTGGGAATCATGATCACAGCAAGTCATTATTCTTTCGAATATAACGGATACAAAATCAAGGGCGAATATGGCGGCCCTATGATGGAAGAAAATATAAGGAATATTGAAGCACTTGTATCGAATGATCTGGAGATTGACCTGGAAAGGATTAAATGGAAAAATCTTGTCGACCAGAATATCATTGAATATGTTAACATCGCATCGATTTATGTTGAACGGATTAAAAAGTATTTTGATCTTGATTTAATAAAGAAGTCAGGATTACGTCTGGCATTTGATGCCATGCATGGGAGTGGTCAGAATGTATTACGGTCTCTATTACCAAATGTGAAAAACTTCCGATGTAAAACAGACCCCTACTTTAGTTATATTCCTCCCGAACCTATTGAAGAAAACCTGAAGGAATTCATTGATATGATCAGGTCGGCAGAAAATTTTAATTGTGGACTTGCTATTGATGGAGATGCCGACCGCCTGGCACTGATCGATCAATGGGGGAACTATTATGACTCTAACCATATTCTTCTGATCCTTGTCCATTGCCTGGCAAAATACCGGGAGTTACAGGGAAAAGTCATCGCAGGTTATTCTTCAACCTCAAAAGTGGAAAAAATATGTAAATATTACGGGCTTGATGTACAAAGAGTTAAAATCGGTTTCAAAGAGATATGCAGGGTTATGCTGAAGGAGGATGTACTGGTGGGAGGGGAGGAATCCGGAGGTTTTGGGATCAGGGAACATATCCCTGAACGCGATGGGATATGGATTGGTTTATTGATCTGGCAATTCCTGGCCGAAACAGGAAAATCCCTTGAACAGTTTATGGATGAAATATATAATATTACCGGCAGGTTTGCCTGTGTAAAGAAGGACACGGAGTTTACCAGGGATCAGCAATTAAGGATACTTGGTAACTGCGATAAAGGTGTTTATACCTCCTTTGGTGATTATACAATTATCAGGTCTGAACAATTCGATGGATTTAAATTTTATTTAGACCAGGAACAATGGGCCATGATCAGACCTGCAGGCACCGAATTAAAACTCCGGATCTATGCAGAGGCTGAAACAAAGGACCAGGCACTCTCCATTGTTGAAGCGGTTTGTGATACGATCCAAAAAGATATACTCATTCGATGACTGGCAGTTGGCAGATACGGCAGATAAAATTAACAATCGGCAGTAACTTCACACCCTAAACCCAATACCCAAACACACCAATTTACAAATTTACTAATTAACTAATTTACCAATTCACTTAAAATTTACATTTTTATTCCGTCAGCTGAAGCTGACAGCAATTGATTACTTCTACTTCTTACTCCTTACTTCTTACTCCTTCCTACACCATACTCACCTCTCTCTCAAGCCTTATACCAAATTTTTCAAGAACATTCTCTGCTATATTCTCAGACAGTCTTAAAATATCCTGTCCGGTGGCTTTTCCATAGTTAACAAGCACAAGCGGCTGGCCTGGCCAAATACCGGTATCACCGATCCTTTTACCTTTCCATCCACATTTTTCAATCAGCCAGGCAGCAGAGATCTTTCGGTAACCGGCATCTTCAGCCGGGAAGTGGGGAAGATCAGGAAACCTGGAAAAGATCGTTTCAAATTCCTCATCCGATACAACAGGATTCTTAAAAAAACTGCCTGCATTCCCTGTTTTTGCAGGATCAGGTAATCTTTCCCTGCGTATATCCATAACTACCTTTCGTAATATATTGATATCAATCTTTTTATATTTCTTAAGTCTTTCACTGATCACACCATAATAGGTTATCAGGACAGGCAATTTGGTTAAACGGAATATAACATTGGTGATGATTTTTTTCCCTTTCAGATCACCTTTAAAAATACTGGTTCTGTAACCGAAACCACACTCTGAAGAGCTGAATGTTTTGCTTGTCCCATCCAGAAGATCAATTGTTTCAACAGATTCAATGACTTGTGATACCTCTGCCCCATATGCCCCGATATTCTGAATGGGGCATGCTCCAAGGGAACCCGGGATAAGGGAAAGATTCTCTATCCCTCCGTATCGTTTTTCAACTGCCCATTTAACGAAAGAATCCCAGTTTTCACCTGCACCTGCTCTGACAATGATCCCTGCGTGGTCTTCATGAAGTATATCGATCCCCCTGATGACAGGCTGAATGATAAGGCCGTTATAATCAGATTGGAATAAGATATTACTTCCTTCACCAATCACCATAACAGGAAGATCAGTATATGGTCTGTGTTTGATGAAGTGCACCAGGTCAGAAACAGTGTCACATTCAGCAAAATACCTGGCTTTTGCTTCAACTCCGAAGGAATTATGGTTTTTAAGTGAATAATCCTCTAGCAAGGTTATCATGTCTTAAAATATTAAAAACAAAGATAGATTTTTTTGAAGAGCAGTCCTGATTTCTCTTAAGCTCCTCAAAGAGATTTTTTAACTTTTAAAATGAGGTTTTTTAAAAAGCTTTTAAAGGCTTTTCGCAGATTAACGCAGATTCCTGTCTGCTGCGCATTCGCGAAGCTTGCGCCTCCGCTAAAGCTTTGGCGGCACGCGGACGGCGAAGCAA
>CAZGOR010000061.1:0-13738 GCA_964527875.1 uncultured Bacteroides sp.
TTACAAGTTACAGGTTGCAAGTTACAGGTTGCAAGTTACAGGTTAGCTTCTTTATATACAAATTGCTTATAATAACTGTAAATCACGGAAATTATATTACAATTAGCGATGTCTTTTAAAATAATAGGAGAATATACGACCGTTTTTTATAAGTTTGTTTTTCCGAATCGGGATGTAATGGTTAAAAGAGTATCAACATTATTTACGCCTGGTAGAATTTAAAAGATTTTTGAACCAAAGAAGGGCCATCAGAGATTGTATAGTCTAAAGATTATGATTTGGAGCAGATTCAGAAATATGATCATAGAAAATTTGAATGGTATTCTGGGAACCCTTGCTTTTCATATGGCGCTGGTAATTGTTTTGTTGGTTATAAAGATCTCATCGACAAGGAATTTGATTGACAGCATGATTTTAATTGAGTTTGAAGAGCAGGAGATCACGGAGAAGCAGGATATGATGCCGGCAGAAAGAGATCCGGCATTTGAACAGTATGTGGCTGATTATCTTGAAAATGCAAGAAGCAATATACCTGTGAATGTTGCTGAAAGAGTGAATGAACAATTAAGTACAGACAGGTATGTTGATGAAGTATTGGATAAACTGGAAGAAAACAGGAATGAAGATTGGATGAAAGCGCAGGAGAGATTGCAGGATCTTATAGAAATGGAGTCTGAGAATATCATTTATGAGAGTGAAGAGAAACAAAAGAATGATGATCTCGGAGTATTTGAAGGTCAGACAAATATTTTTTATTCACTTGAGAACCGTTATCATCTCAGGCTTCCTATTCCGGTTTACAAATGTGAGGGAGAAGGAGTTGTTGAAGTACAGATCATAGTTGATCAGAGAGGTCATGTAGTACAGGCCCAGGTTATCGATCTCGGAGACTCGATGAATGATATTTGCCTGGCCGAAGCAGCAAAAACAGCTGCCATGGGAACGAGGTTCAATTCGAATTATGATGCACCACTGCGCCAACAGGGTACCATAACATATTATTTTCAGGCCCAGTGAAAGAAAGGCTATTATTATATTTAACGTGTTGTGCGATTGAACCGGCGATATTAATAATCAGGAATTAGTAGAGCCGCCCCCCCGAGACTCCGGGTGGATAGCTCTACAAAAAAGCTATGATTCAATTACTTAGTTATTTAAACCGCACAAAACATTATATTTACTTAACTCTCTCCCGATAAGTAGTTGTAATATCCTTTTCTTATGCTAACGAAGTAAGGCGATTTGCATATTCAGCGATCGATTTAACATCAATATCTCTCATACAGCGAAAGTGACCTTTCGGGCATTTTGTGAACCCGATTTTCGAACATGGCCGGCATGGTAGTCCTTTCACTTCAAATATTTTTGAAGAATGATGCGGCATATAGGGATACATCCCAAATTCAGGAATGGTATTACCCCATATCGACAGGATGATCTTTTTGAATGCAGATCCTATGTGCATCAGGCCTGTATCTGGTGTTATAAGAAGTCGGGCTTGTCTTACAAGAGAAGCTGATTGATTGATGTTCGAATAACCACAATTGTTAAAGACATGGCTACCAGAGTTATCCGATATGGTTTTACCTGTTTGATGATCTTCGGGTCCTCCCAGCAGAATGACCGGGCTATCAAGAGACTTGCAAAGTTCAATGATCATGTCTGCAGGCATCTGTTTGGTAGCATGTTTCCCTCCTACAACCAAAGCTATATAACCGTTTTTGAAATGAGATGAAATACTTTCAGGATTCACTTCATCATCAGGAGGGATAAAGTAATCAAGTCCGGCATTATCATTTTGAATATCAAACTTTTTTATTGTCTCCATGTATCTGTCAACCAAGTGTTTGTCAGGTAAACGATTGATTTTCAGGTTTACCATTAACCATTTTTTGAAATTGATCTTATTGACAGAGAATGACATGATCTTCAATCTGGATTTTACTGTAAGCGAGCGAATGTTTTGATGCAGATCAATGATATAATCAAAATGCTCATTTTTAAGGGAGTTGGTGAGTGAGTAAAGATTATCATCCAGTATATGGATTTTATGGATATAAGGATTTGCAGAGATCACCAGCTGAAATTGTTTTTTCACGACGAAATGAATTTCAGCATCACCGAGCTGTTTTCTGAGACAACGGATCACAGGAGTGGTGAGGATGATATCACCGATGGAACTAAACCGTATAATAAGAAATTTAACCAATCTGCTATAAATACTGAAAGGATAAAGATATTAAGATTTATTTTACAGGATAAACGGTGTAAAGGGTCAGTTGTTTTTCAGGGAATTAAAAAATAAAAGCAATGCCAGCCAATATTGGTCTTTTGACTCATTATCTTCCCACAGGGCTTTTGAACCATGAACACCGGGTGAATCATCGGGCTGAAAAAAGGTATAGCTATCCTGTTCAAGATTTTGAAGCATTTGAGAAATATAAGCAGATTCTGTCCGGGTACCGGTCACAAATAGCGGTTTGTCGAATGAGGTAAGTTCATCTTCGACACGAAGATCATTCACAAAAAATTCCCCGGGGCTGAAAGCAATGACAGCTTCCACGTTTGGATTATCTTTTCCGATAAGCATACAAAGAGAGGCAGAATATGAACTTCCGATAAGAATAACTTTCTTATTATTGAGATTGTAAGCGTAATCGATAGCAACCCGGACATCAGCTGAAGCATCCAGGAATCCCGAAGGTTTTCCGGTCTGCCTGGCCCTCCTGGCGGTTTCGTTACTTACATAATTTTCATTGTCACCAGATCGAAGATCAACAGCGAGGCAATTAAAATTAAGTTTTGCCAGCTTGATTGCTGTTTCATTGTATTCCCCCCGGCTTGAACCTTCCTGGTGGAAAAGGAGAAGAAATGGGAAGTCTTCCTGATTCATATACAGATCTGCAGTAATGATGAGTCCATCAGAAGCTTCAAAAGTAATTTTCTTTTTAGAGACAGGTGTTGAAATAATGAAGGTGAACAATCCTGTGATGAATAAAATTCTTAACAGCATATGTCGGTTATTTTAAAGGGGATTATCAATATCAGAGAATAACTGATTCTGCAAGGATGATAATATTATTTTGTTTAACTTCTATGACACCTCCGCTAATTTCGTAAAAAACAGTTTTATCCTGTATGTCGATGATTTTTACTTCACCATTGTCGAGCGTAGAAATGATCGGTGCATGGTTTTTGAGGATTTCGAAGGATCCTTTGCTGCCTGGCACTTTAACCAGTTTAATATCACCGCTATAGACTTTCTGATCAGGTGTGATAATTTCGAGTTGCATGATAAAATTTTTACATCAATGAAAACGCACCACTTGATTACTTGTCTGCATCAGAGAGCATTTTATCTCCTTTTGCAATAGCTTCCTCAATTGTACCGACAAAGTTAAAGGCAGATTCCGGGTATTTGTCGACTTCACCGTCCATAATCATATTAAAGCCTTTAATAGTATCCTCTATTGAAACAAGGCAACCCGGGATACCTGTAAAAGATTCAGCAACATGGAAGGGTTGTGAGAGGAAACGCTGTACCCTTCTTGCCCTGTGAACAACCAGTTTATCTTCTTCTGAAAGTTCATCCATTCCTAAAATGGCGATAATATCCTGCAGTTCTTTGTAACGCTGTAGTAATTCCTTGATTTTTTGGGCAGTATTATAATGTTCATTACCCACAACTTCTGCTGTCAATATTCTGGAAGTTGAGTCGAGTGGATCAACCGCGGGATAAATCCCCAGTTCGGTAATTTTCCTGTTAAGAACCGTTGTTGCATCAAGATGTGCAAAAGTTGTGGCAGGTGCCGGATCGGTAAGGTCGTCAGCAGGTACATAAATTGCCTGTACCGAGGTGATAGATCCTCTTTTAGTGGAAGTAATTCTTTCCTGCATGATACCCATTTCAGTTGCGAGGGTGGGTTGATACCCTACTGCTGAAGGCATTCGTCCCAGTAAAGCAGAAACTTCTGATCCTGCCTGTGTAAAACGGAATATATTATCGACAAAAAACAGTATATCTCTGCCACCGCTCTTTTCATCTCCGTCACGAAATGATTCAGCTACTGTCAATCCTGATAATGCAACAGTAGCACGCGCACCCGGGGGCTCATTCATCTGGCCGAATACCAGTGTGCCTTGTGATTCTTTAAGTATTTTCTGGTCAACCAGGTCGAGATCCCAGCTGCCAGCCTCCATACTTTTTAAAAATTTATCCCCATACTTGATAACTTTCGATTCTATCATTTCTCTGAGCAGATCGTTGCCTTCTCTTGTCCTTTCTCCAACACCGGCAAATACAGACACACCGGCATATTTTTTGGCAATGTTGTGGATCAGCTCCATGATGATGACAGTTTTTCCCACACCTGCACCCCCGAATAATCCAATCTTGCCCCCTTTCGAATAAGGTTCAAGCAAGTCAATTACTTTTATTCCTGTATAAAAAACTTCCTTTTCTGTTGAAAGTTCTTCAAAGGTAGGTGGATTACTGTGAATTTCATATCCTCCGGTTTTATCCAGTTCTTTCATTCCATCAATAGGATCCCCGATAACATTCAGCAGACGACCCCTGATTTGTTCCCCGACCGGCATTCGGATTGAAGCACCGGTTGCAATGACTTCCATCCCCCTTCTTAAGCCGTCTGTACTGTCCATTGCAATAGCACGCACTGTGTTTTCACCAATGTGTTGCTGACATTCAATGACAAGGATTGTGCCATCCTGGCGTTTGATCTCCAGAGCATCATGAATATTCGGGAAATCTTCCCCTGATTTTTCAAAACTGACATCAACGACAGGTCCGATAACCTGTATGATTTCACCTTTAATCTGAGCCATGGGAAATTGTTTAGATATTTTTTATAATCACTAAAGTAACAAAGTTAGTATTTTTAAAATATAACACAAGTTACTGGGAGTTAGTTCATTTAAAGATATAGGTATCTGATTGTTTGTGAAAGAAATATATATAAAATTCAGCCCTTCTTTTTTTAGGTTCATCATAAAATTGTGTACCTTAAAGATTATTTCAAATTGTTTGAATTAATCTTTTTAAATTCCTTTAATTTAACCACAAAGTTACACTAAGGTTGCTACTAAGGAACTCAAAGGTTCTTTTTCAGACTCTTTTGTGTTACTTCGTGCTTTACTTTGTGTTCCTTTGTGGTTTAATTTATGTTAGCTTTTCAGGTACGGATTATTATGATGAACCAAAATTTTAAACGAATGAAAAGAAAAAGATTCATTCTGATATTGATGATTGCTCTGTTTATGCAATCAGGACTCCATGCCCAGTTTACATTCCTGGGTGCTGCCGTAAACTATGGAACATGGATAAAGGAACCGGGAGGAAGTATGTATGTCATTTATACAGTAAATGAAAAGATCGATCTGACACCAAATGCAACGTACTTCCTTCCTCACAAGTTTGAGGTTGAGTATGGAACACATGAATATACCTGGTGGACAATAAATCTCGATGGGCATTATATTGTTTTGGAAAAATCAGAATTTCAGTTATTCGGTTTGATGGGACTTAATTTCAATAATGAAATCAAACGTATTGACGAAGATGTAATGGGGAAACCTTTTAAAGATAAGATTACCACAACTAAGATGGGATTAAATATTGGTGCAGGTGGTCAGCTGCATCTTTCAAAATTCTTCAATCCATTTGCCGAAGTGAAATATACGCTTGGGGAAAGAGATCAACTCTGCTTTGCCCTCGGGATCATTTTCAGAATAGCTCCCGACAGGGTACCGGATGAATCAGAGGACTTCTGAAAAACGAAAACCAGCGATAGTAGGGATTTTCGAATTAAAAAGATTACCTCTCAGAATAAACTCAGTTTTTCTTCACTGAAACAGTTATTTTCATTTAACAAATCCATTATCTTTGAATCTGAAATTTCAACTTTTTGCAATGGATAGGAAATTTACTTATTTGGCCTGTTTTATTTTACTTCTGATTTTTAGTTTTTCGCGTCTTCATGGGCAA
Organism: uncultured Bacteroides sp.; assembly: GCA_964527875.1. Lineage (GTDB taxonomy): Bacteria > Bacteroidota > Bacteroidia > Bacteroidales > SM23-62 > LJUQ01. The sequence continues at coordinate 6,002 of CAZGOR010000061.1, forward strand.
TTTAACAGGTTTGGCGGGGGACTAACATTTAATTCTCCCATTAACAGTCCTGATATTACTATTGGAAATCCGGGCATTCATCTAAGGGGTGTTATGGAAATCAACGAGAAATTTTTTGTGATTCCATCAGTCACTTTTCAGATTCCCAAAACAAAAACGTATAGTGATCCTTACGGCGAAAAAATGACCTTCCTGGGTAGCCTGGATGCAGATATAAATTATAAACTGACAACAGAAAAGCAATTACTTTTCTATGCACTTGCCGGAGCAAATTTTACTAATATATATGAGAGCTGGAATACAGAAGATCCTGATTTTGAAAATGAGTATGAATTTCTGCCTGGCCTTGGTATTGGTACCGGGATTGAAATGATTGTGGAAAGAGATCTCAATGCATATGCCCAGGTTAAATATATCATTGGGAAATATCAGCAGTTGATTATATTTATTGGTGTTCATTATTACTTCGGAGGAAGAAAGTATCGCACCTGGTAAAAGAGAATTTATATATTCTATATTTTTTATATCTTTAACTACGTTATTAACAGCACTCAAGTCAAAGAAACATGGCCAGTTTAAAAGTAATGTTCGGATCGTTCCCTTCCACTGCGAAAATTGAATCAGAAGAAGCTGCATTGATCAAAGAATATAATGATTTTACTGAATACGCTGATTCAGATGAGCTTAAAAGGTATGAGGAACTGGATAAAATAGTTAATACCCGTGAATTTGCGGAAAAGAAAAAAGCAATCAAGGCACAAAAATTTGCAAATACTGAAGAGTATAAAAAACAGCAGGAGTACCTTAGATTGAAAAAAGCAAAACACATTAAAAATTATTACAAAACAAAATCCTCCAGACAACTAGAGGAATATCAAAAGATGGATGGGTCTGATGAGCTGAAGAAGTACGAGCAGCTTGCAGAATATGTGAATTCGAAAGAATTTGCCGAAGAGAAGCAAAATGCAGGAAAGGATTTTAAAAATTCTGAAGCTTTCCGGAAAGAACAGGAATATAAGAAGATGCAAAAATCACCTTCAATAAGAAACTACTTTAAGTTTAAAACCTCACCTCAGTTTGAAAACTTTCAAAGGCTTGATGGTTCTGAAGAGATAGCCAAATACGAGGAGCTTGAAAAGTTTATAAATTCAGAAGAATTCAAGAAGGTCAAAGACTTTATGGCACTCAGTCCAAAGAAAAAATATGAACAATCGGAAGAATACAAACTGGAACAGGAATACTTTGAGCTGAAAAAATCTGATAAAATAAACTGGTTTTACAAGCTGAAAAAGAAGAACGATTTTCATAAGATCACTGATTGGGATTTGACATTTGAGGATGATTTCACAGACGGCAAACTGGATAGCAGGAAATGGATGAATAATTATTTCTGGGGAGAAATACTGTTGAAGGATACCTATGCTCTGCCGGGTGACAGGCATTTAAATACAGACGGGAAGAATATTGAATTGCAGAATAGTATTCTCAAAATTATTACGCGTAAAGAAAATGCTGAAGGCAAAATCTGGAACCCGGTTTTGGGTTTTCAGAATCAACAATTTGATTATACCTCCGGACTGGTAAGCACGGGTAAAAGTTTCCGTCAGAAATATGGTGTTTTCAAAGCCAAAGTCCGTTTTGCCAGAGCACCTGTACGACAAGCAGTATGGATGGTTGCTGAAAAAATATTGCCCCATGTAGATGTGGCAAAGCTTGAAAAAAATAAATTAAATATTGGCAATTTCTGGGGTGATATTTCGGAAAAAGGAGGAACAAACAAAAAGATCGTAAAAAAAGGAGGATCGAAATTTTCATCCGACTTCTTCATTTATACACTTGAATGGACCCCTGAAAAACTGATCTGGAAAATTAATGATCTGGAAATCCTGAAACAGACACGGGGTGTACCGCAAGAACCCATGTATATCGTATGCAGTGCCGGTGTATCAAACCCTGTACCGGATCATCAGTTACCCGCAACAATGGAAATCGATTGGGTGAGGGTTTATAAAAAGAAAGAATAATAAAAGGGCTGTCTTAAAAGTTTTTTGTGATCCTTTGTGAAATCCTTTGCTTTTTGGTTTATTACTTATGATGAAACGAGGAAGAAGCAGAATCTGGTTTTACCTGATCATTGGTTTCCTTGCCGGAATTGTTATATTGTTTACAGGACAAAAAGCAGTTGTTTACACCTCAACAGATGATTTCTGTAACAGCTGTCACGTGCATCCTCATTCCACGCAGTCATGGAAATTATCTACTCATTATGACAATCAGCGTGGTATTGTTGTTCACTGTATCGAATGTCATCTGCCACCTCATGGTGAAGGGTACCTGACTGAAAAGGTTAAAACAGGGTTGAGGGATGTATACGGTGCCATCTTCAAGGATGTATCTAAAATTAACTGGGAGGTAAAATCACGTCCTGAATATGCGGCTGGGCATGCATACCTTTCATCCTGCAACGATTGTCATAAAAACCTGTTTACCAGGGGGCTGTCCATTGAGGGCGAAGAAGCACACCTGTATTATACAAATCATAAAGAAGAACTTCATTGTATTAACTGCCATTTGCAGGTTGGACATTATTCGGAAAATGTAATCCATGCTAAAAATGTGGAATTTGGGAAAAAAGAAACGAAGGTTGACACCATTTATGAAAAACCGGCTATCATTGAGAAGTTTGAGAGTTATACCGAACATATTCCAGGAACCGCAGTAAGTTTTGAAATGGTTGCCATTCCCGGAGGGAAATATTTAATGGGAAGTCCTGAGGATGAAGCATTCCGGGATGAAGATGAGGGACCTCAGAGAGAGGTAAAAATCAGTCCATTCTTCATGGGCCGGGTAGAGGTTACATGGGATGAGTACCTGGCTTTCTTTTCTGCAATGGGTGTGGAGGGTCGGACGAGTGATGCGTATATGAACAGTCTGAATGAAACAGATATCGATGCAATCACAGGGCCAACACCGCCATGGGGTGCACCAGATCAGGGATGGGGAAAAAATAATTACCCTGCCATTACCATGACTCATCATGCAGCAAAAATATATTGCATGTGGTTATCGAAGGTAACAGGGAAGAAATACCGGTTACCGACAGAAGCAGAATGGGAATATGCTGCGCGGGGTGGCACAAGAGGACCTTATTTCTTTGATGGCGGCACGGAAAAATATGCAACCAAAAGATTCAGAAAGAATTATGATCCTTCAGATACGACAGGAATAATAGCGTATGTAAATTATAACCTGAACAGCATGAGCAGGACAAAAACACCTGATCTTATGAAACCGAATCCATTCGGACTCGTCAATATGTTGGGAAACGTGGAAGAGTTCTGCCTCGATTGGTATGCCCCTCATACCTGCTCGAATTATCCTGACAGTGTTATACATGATCCAACAGGCCCGGATACAGGCACCGAACATGTGATCCGTGGGGGATCATTCCGTAGCAGTGCTGCATCAGTCCGGTGCGCTTCAAGAGATTTTACCAGGCATGACACATGGTTAAAAACTGATCCACAGATTCCTAAGAGCATCTGGTGGTACTCGGATTGCATCTATGTAGGATTCAGGGTAGTGTGTGAATATGAGGATGACCCGGGATTGGATTAATTATGCTTCTTTTGTGAATTATTCAGCTACAGTTACAAGTTACAAGTTGCAAGTTACAGGTTGCAAGTTACAAGTTACAAGTTGCAAGTTACAGGTTACAAGGTTACACAATGTATTATCATGAATATGGTTGACAGAAATATGTGAACTTTTGGTTTAATAATTATAATAGAGCCTGAAAAAATAAGCTGGAACTTGAATTAATTTGAAAATTTCAGGAAAGTTGTAAGATACCTCTGAAAAAATCACTAAATTCAAAACCTGAGTCTACTGCTAAATAATATTATTTTGCTACCAAGGCACCAGGATATAAAGATAGACTATATACAAATTATCAAAAATTAACCCTTAATACCTTTTATTATGAAACAGAATAGTAATGGCTTAAGTCGCAGGAGGTTTCTTGAGAATGCTGCTGCAATCGGTGCAGTGGGAACATTAGGATTTAACCAGTTGCTTTCATCCTGCACCAAGCAAAAAACTCCGAAAGAATTAGGTCTTCCCCCGCTTCTTGATCAGGCACCTGATGGTGAGCTTATCAAAGCAGGATTGATTGGTTGTGGAGGACGCGGAACCGGTGCTGCCGAGGACTTTTTGAGTGCAGGCCCGAATCTTCAGATAACGGCACTCGCGGACGTCTTCGAAGACAGGGTAGAGAATTGCAGGAAACGCCTTAAAGAGAATAAAGGAATTGAAATTCCTGATGAAAATTGTTTTATTGGCTTTGATGCATATAAAAAATTACTTGATTCAGGTGTTGACTATATTATTATTGCTACACCTCCTTATTTCAGGGCTGAGCATTTTAAAGCCGCCATTGAAGCAAGGAAGCATGTGTTTATGGAAAAACCTTTAGCAGTGGATCCTGTTGGTGCAAGATCTATCATAAGTACTGCAAAACAGGCTGATGCTTTTGGATTATGTGTTGTGACAGGAACGCAGCGGCATCACCAAAGAGATTATATTGAGACTTACAAAATGGTTATGAATGGAGCCATTGGTGATATTGTTGCAGCAAATGCTTACTGGAACCAGTCGAAACTGTGGCACCGAAATCGCCAACCTGAATGGAGTGATATGGAATTTATGATACGAGACTGGGTGAACTGGTGCTGGCTCTCAGGTGATCATATTGTTGAACAACATGTTCATAATATTGATGTAATCAATTGGTTTCTGGGGTCGTTTCCTTCAAGAGCCGTTGGTTTCGGATCGAGACAACGACGGGTTACCGGCGATCAGTACGATAATTTCAGTGTTGATTTCGTTTATGACGGCGAGGTACATATGCACAGTATGTGCAGGCAGATAAATGATTGTGCTAATAATGTTTCTGAATATATCAGGGGCACGGAAGGATATACAAATTGTCGCAATACCATATGGAATCCGGACGGAACTGTTATGTGGCAGTATGAATACCCTCTGGATGAATCAGGTGAATCGACAAATGAGGTAAAGGTCAGCCCGTATGTACAGGAGCATATTGACCTGATTACAGCTATCAGGACAGGAGAACATGTAAATGAAGCAGAATTCACCGCCAATTCGTGTCTTGCAGCAATCATGGCAAGGATTTCGGCATATACAGGTCTGGAAGTAACATGGGAAGAGATGATGAGTTCAGAACTTAAGCTTGGTCCTGAAGTAATCGAAATGGGACCTGTCGATATGGAGTTTGAAGTACCTGTACCGGGATCAGCACCGGAGGAAAGCTAAGAAAAATGCCTTAAAATACAAATGCCTTAAATGCCTCAAAACATTTATTTTGTGTGCGTTTAAGGCATTTGAGACATTTCTTCCGGGGTATTTCTTTAAATAGAATCAACCTCGGCATAGGCATTTATCACTGCCATTTCACCTTCTTTTCCTTCCTTTGAATTTCCGTGTTCCATGCCAAGGATTCCGGTATATCCTTTTTCGTGGATGTGTTTGAATATGTTCTTATAATTGATTTCTCCGGTTGTCGGCTCTTTTCTGCCCGGATTATCACCCATCTGGAAATAAGCAATTTCATCCCATGCCAGGTCTATATTCGGTATCAGGTTTCCTTCATGAACCTGTTGATGATAAAGATCATCAAGGATTTTACATGCCGGGCTATTTACAGCCTGGCAGATCTGGAATGCCTGGGGGATTTTATTCAGGAATAATCCCGGATGATCCCTGAAATTGAGAGGTTCAAGTACCATTACCAATCCATGGGGTTCAAGGATCTCTGCAGCTCTTCTTAAAGCTTCGGTTACATTTGCAGTCTGGAATCCCATGTTTTTATGTAGATCGACGTGACCCGGCACAACGGTCATCCAGGTGGCATTGACACGTTTGGCCACTTCAACTGATTCCCGAACTTCTTTCAGGAATTTTTCAAGTAACTCTTTATCTCCACTGGTAAGATTTGGTTCATTCCAATAAATCTCATGAGCAACAAAAACACCCATTTCCATACCGAGGTTTGCCATTTTACCGGCTATTTTTTCCTGTACGCTCACATCACGGCCTTTCATGCCGTTATCTTCCATTGCCCTGAACCCAACATCAACCATGAATTGTATCTGGTCGAGAAAATCCTCTCCTGCATGGTATCTAAACATCCCTAAATGAGGGGCATATTTCAGTTTGAAGTTGTGTTTTTCCGGAAACAAAGTTTCTTTCTGGCGGCTCATCGCCAATCCGGCAGAACCTGTTAAGGCAGCAGCTGCTGCAGCAACAGTGCTGTTTCTGATAAATGTTCTTCTTTCCATTTTTGTAGTTAGTTGTGATTCATTAATAAGGCTTTAAATTAAGAATTATTTGGGATAATCAATAATCCGGCTTATAAACAATCCTGATCCTTGTTTCTTCTTCCATTTCGACTCCATTGTATTTAGCGGGTAACCAGTCAGGACCATTTTTAAGCAGCCGGATGGCTTCTTCAGAGAATTCCTTGCCAGGACTTTTTAAAACGAAGATATCTATTGGACGTCCATTTTTATCTACGATAAAGCTCAATACAACTACTTCACGGGTGTTGGTTGGGTGTTCAGGAGGATATTGAAGGTTATTTTTTATGTATTCCCTGAATTGATCATTACCTGTAACAGGAGAGGCTGATTGATAATTACCATTATCATCCATTTTAATGGTTGAAATAGCTCCTGTTATATTTCTTTTTTTCTGAACACCATACCCGACAACAACCACTTCATCGAGTGATGATTCTGAAGGTTCGAGTGTGATATGGATATTTTCTTCATCAGTTAATTCAATTTCATTGCTTTCCATACCAATGAAATCTGCAACCAGTGTATTACCTGTATCATTCCGGAGAGCAATTTCAAAATTACCATCGTGATCGGTAACGGTCCCTGCTGAAGTTCCTTTCACAGTAACAACTGCACCGGGTATTGGAAGGTTATCTTCTGATGAAACCACAATGCCTCGAACCAGATAGCTTCCGATTTTTCCGGACACCATATCCCCCTTACCGGGAGACCTTGCTTTCCTTGATGATAAAGGAGGAACCGATTCTTCACTGTAATGGACTTTAACAGTTTCATCCATACTGACCATTTCGGCTATTTCTTCCTTTCCGATGATTTCACGCAGCTCCTCTGTAATTTCCGTTTCTTCTTGATCAGCTGTCATTGCTATTTCCGTTTTGCTTTCCGCCTCCTGCATTTCAAATGATACATCGGTTTTAACAGATTCCGGGATCAACTCCATATCCTGTCTTTTTGTTGTTAATTGATCATTAGGATGTTTATCAGAGGAAACATCCATTCCGGAGACTTCTTCTTCGACGGCAAGCTTTTCTATACCAGGGTGCTTCATTATTTCTGCCTCCGGGATTGCTTCCCTGCTTCTCTGCTCGTCACTTTCTGTTAAAGCAACCTGACCGGGGAAAAGACCGGTTTTTGTGACCATTATAATGAGAGAACCAATAATAATGATAGCTACCACAGCAGCTGCTATCCTGTAAAAAATGAAGCGGTTTTTATGGCGTATCCTTTCCGACAGGCGCTGGTTCAGATCTGTAAGATCTTCCCTGGCTTCATCGGGAGTAAGAGACGATAATCCTTCCATTGCTTCTGCATCAAAAGCATCCTTTTGAAGATCTTTTTCAAAGATATTTCTTTC
>CAZGOR010000062.1:0-13646 GCA_964527875.1 uncultured Bacteroides sp.
AAGGCTAAGGCTAAGAAGGATCAGAGGTCAGTGTGAAGATTGCAGGTTATAAGTTGCGGATTATAAATTAAAGACATAAAACTATTAATAAGTATACCCGATATATTATCCCGATAAATCCATGATTTTTTCTCTACTTCATAAGTACTCCGAGAATAACGCTCATCTGATCATTCCAAGCACACCAACCTGTTGTTCCTTAATACTTGATAAGAACTGACAGGTTGACTTGAACCTGTCAGTTCAGTGATTTAGGTTTTTCGACCTGGCAGGTCAATTAAGACCTGACAGGTAATTTATTGTAACGATAAATTTTTTTAGTTTTGTGATTCATAATAAATTTCTGATAATAGACCAATGAATAATAAGTGGGTCAATGATATATGGAACATTCTGAAAAACGGTATTTCTGAAGAGCACATAATTTTTGCCAGATTGTATGCCCGGAAAGCAAAACATCATATTGATCACACCATTAAGGGATTGGATAATGAGGCGTTGGAAACCAGGGTAATGGCCCGATCTTTCTTCCGGATGCTCGAACATGAACTTCGGTTAAATGACAGAACCGATCCTCCAACGAAAGAAGAAGTCAGGACAGCGATCGAACAGCTTAAAGATGTGGGACGATTTTCATTGTTTGTCACTGGCGTTATCCTGCCCGGAGGGGTTTTCTCCCTGGTTGGTTTTGAGCTGCTGGCAAAAAAATTTGGTATAAAGAATTTTACACTGGTTCCTTCCTCTTTCAGGAAGAAAAAAGATGTACGACCTGATCAACCTGTCAGGTTGAACAAAATGAATAATTTAAAAACTCCAGGAAAGGACACACGAACCAACCAACCTGACAGGTTGTGAATAAATTCAATAACTCAAAATAAAAACCATGAAACGAACATAAATAAATTTAATCAATTTCTTTTGTGAATTAATTGATTAAATTTTTAATGTGAGAACGAATGCAACAAGTGGTTGTCGGCCAGCTGGCAAATTCTAAATTAATTCATTAACATTCTATCAGATAATTATAAAAATTTAAACAAATGAAACGGTTTATTTCATTAATTTCCGGACTGCTGATTTGTGTATTACTCTTATCACAGGATATACACAAATTAACCATTAAAGCATCCATCTCAGATGATGTCGGTAATGAATTCATCTCTTCCGGAAGGTTATTTATTTTCATATCACTGACCCCGTGGACCCAACCAAGGCTTCAGACATGGCCAAACATATCAACTATTATATTCGCGAAAAACATTAAAGGATGGAACCCCTCAAAGTCTCTGATCCTGGATTCCACTGAAGAATTCATGAAATCATCTCAATGGACATTATCAGAATTAAAGCCTGGGAAATATTATATTCAGTTATTATGGGACCAGGATCAGAACGAATCAGGTGTCAATGCTCCGGGTAACATTCACAGTAATGTAAAAGAAATTAAATTAACACAAAATACTGAACTGGATATCACACTGAACCAGGTAATCCCTGAAATAATTATTGAAGAAGACAAGTATGTAAAAATTGTAAAATTTAAAAGTGACACCCTTTCTTCTTGGTGGGAAAAACCAGTTTACCTGAAAGCTTCTGTACTATTGCCTTATGATTATTATGATAATCCATCCCAGAAATTCCCTGTAAGGTATAATATTGCCGGTTATGGAGGCAGATATACAAGACTGGAAAACTTATTGGCCAGAGATACATTATTTACAGATTGGTGGTTTTCCAACGCAGCGCCCCAGATCATCAATATATTTCTTGATGGAGAAGGGCCTTTTGGCGATTGTTATCAAATCGATTCCGATAATAACGGACCTTATGGATATGCTCTGATTCATGAATTTATTCCATTTCTGGAAAATGAATTCAAGGCAAAAGGTACTCCTGAATCACGGTTTCTTGATGGTTGTTCTACAGGAGGTTGGGTATCCCTTGCTCTCCAGTTGTTTTATCCTGATTATTTCAATGGGGCTTTTTCGTACAGTCCGGATCCTGTCACTTTTGAAGATTTTCAATTGATCAATCTCTACGAGGATAAAAATGCCTTTTACAATGAATGGGGAAATATTCGTCCGACTCAAAGAGATATCACCGGCGATCCTGTCATAACCATGAGAGATTTTATGTATTATGAAAATGTCCTGGGTGCAACTGATACATATATCACTTCGGGTGGACAAATCGGGGCATTTACAGCACTTTTTAGTCCAAAAGGAGAAAACGGACTCCCCGTACCCATTTTTGATCCATATACAGGTGAAATAGATCACACAGTAGCCGAATACTGGCGAAGATATGACCTTGTTGAATATCTTAAAACTAACTGGCCCGTACTTGGACCAAAAATTTCGGGAAAAATATGGATATGGATGGGTGATATGGATAATTTCTACCTTAATCTCGCTATGCGCAAAATGGTGAAATTTCTACAATCCACATCCAATCCAACATCAGATGCTGTCATCACATTTACCCCAATGCAGGGACACTGCTGGCAATATAGTCATAAGGACGTTTTGATGATGATCTCTGATAAGCTTCGTTAGAAGAAGACTAAGGCGGAGGCTAAGGAAGAAAAAAATACAGGTGCCGAAATGGTAAAGAAATCAAAGACTTTTGCCATTTCGTGAGTTGCAATGTAACAGGGTCTCAGGGTCTCAATGGTTCCAATGGTCGCAGTGGTCGCAATTGTCTCAGGATAACAGAGTTACAGGGTTGCAAGATGACAGGGTCTCAATAGTCGCAATGGTTCCAATGGTCGCAATTGTCTCAATTGTCGCAGGATAACAAAGTTACAGGGTTACAGGTTAGAGACCCATGAAAGGGGTTTAACTATGAATAACCCGGTACGAAGTGCCGGGCAGAGATGCAAATATATCGCTCAACCCCTGACAGGGATTGAATAAATTACTGGTTATAAGAATTCAGGGCGCAGTGTGCTGGTTCACCTGCCCGTTATATTTAATACCGCAACATAAAAATTAGGATCAATTTTCAACACAGGATTATCCTGATCAATTTCAGTGCTTGCCCATCTTCTGGTGGGATAAAGCCATTTCTCTGTTCCTGAAATCTTAACTTTCACCGGCATATCAAAACCATCCACGCAGTTATTCCACCGATAGAATAGTTCATTTTCTTTTATTGAATATTCAAAAACTGGTATTCTTATATCCTTGAGATACTGATCAAAAAACTTTGAAAGATCAACTCCTATTTGTTCACTTAAATAATTTTCAATTTGCTGTGTTGTAACTGTCTGGTGATAATATTCTTCGTTAATACCTCTGAGAATACTCCTCCATTTCAGATCATCATTTACGATCTGGCGAAGAGTGTGCAGCATATTACCTCCCTTAGGATACATATCTCCCGATCCACTGTAATTCACATCATAAAATCCGATGATTGGCCGGTCATTCCTTATACCCATTCGTGTTCCCAATACATATTCCGTTCCGGCTTCTTTTCCGAAATGATATTCAACATACAGGTTTTCAGAATAATTAATGAAACTTTCATGAATCCACATATCGGCAATGTCCCTGTATGTTATACTATTCGCAAACCATTCATGCCCCGATTCATGTATGATGATAAAATCAAATTTCATTCCCCATCCTGACCGGCTCTGATCTATACCTCCATATCCATTCTCATATCCATTTCCGTAAGTTACAGAGCTTTGATGCTCCATTCCCGGGTAGGGTACTTCCACCAGTTTATACCCATCTTCATAAAAGGGATAAGGCCCAAACCAGTATTCAAAGGCTTCCAGCATAAGTGGAACCTGTTTAAATTGTTCCTTTGCCTTTTCAAGATTGTATGGTAATACATAATAATCACAATCCAATTTCCCTTTTTAACCATCATATTGTTCTGAAAAATGGACGTAGTCACCGATATTGATATTCACTCCATAATTATTTATGGGATTTGACACGAACCAGTGAAATGTTCTGGTATACTCATCGTTTGTTTTCACTTTTCGTAACCTTCCATTGGAAACATCCATCAGGTTTTCTGGTACTGTGACGCTGATCAGCATACTGTCCGGTTCATCGTACATATGGTCTTTACAGGGCCACCAGACACTGGCACCTGTTCCCTGGCATGTTGACACAATTAAAGGGTTATTGTTGTTATCATAACTCCATGTAATACCTCCGCTCCAGGGTGGCCTGGGGGCAATATGAGGATGACCACCATAAATTAATTCCAATTCATTCCGTGATCCCGGTTTTTGTTTCTTTATTAAGTATATGAAATGTGCATTACCGTCGTGTTTTATATTTAATTTCTCCCCATCCTGAATGGCTTGTTTAAGTTCAAGAGGGGGCTGCAGATCAATTTGCATCACTTGGTTTCTTTCAAGAACAGTATATCCTACAGTGTTTGTTCCATATATGGTACTATCATCAGGATTAACAGTGATATCAAGATGATAGTATGTCAGATCCCACCACTTACGTTCTTCCGTAATGGAGCCTCTTAATGTATCCTGTCTTGTAAACCTCGGTATTTGGGAAAAACCATTTACCAAATAAAAAATACACAAAATAACGATCAGAATTATTCGAGTCATTGTTGAAATATTTAAAATAAACCACTAAGGTACATAAATGGTATTTCAAAGGAACACAAAGGAAGAGGTAATCACATACTCTCTTGTTTGTATTCAATATAACCACCAGGAAACGCGAGTCGTGAAATGTTTACTTGCAAACATTCGCGAGCAGATCGTGTCTGTGGCCTTGTGGGAGCGAGCAATCGTGAGTCGAAAACCAATAATTCATAACTTTTGGCCCACACACCAGGAACCAGCAACCACTCCCACACACTACTCACATTTACCGAGAACTGAGAACCGGGAACTATATCCTTATCCCCATCACACAAATATCATCCACCTGGGCCAGGTTTCCCATCCATTCATCCAGTCTTTCATCCATGATCTGTTTTTGCTGATCCATTGGAAGGTAAACATTGCTTAAAATTAATCGTTTAAATGGTTTATACATGAATTTTTTACCGGCAGGACCACCAAACTGATCAGCATAACCATCAGTAAAAAGATATAAAACATCACCCTTCATCAGATCCAGCTCATGTGTTGTGAACTTATCCATGCGCTCGTGATAAGCTATTGGCATTTTGTCCGCGCGAATCTCATAAAGAATATATTGAGAACGATCTTCATACTCAAATACTGAAATATTCTGGATATCTGGTTGTGCCAGATTTTTTTTCCTTATCAGATATAAAGAGTTATATGCACCGGCATATTCAAGCCTGGCTGTATCATTGTAAATAGTAATTATTGAGATATCCATACCATCACGTTGTTCCCCTGAGATACCTTTTTGTCCCAATGCATTGATGATTTCTTTTCTCAGTCTGCGCAGAATTACACCCGGGTGAGTTATATATTCCTTCTGAACAATCTCTTTTAATATTGACATACCCAGCATACTCATAAATGCTCCGGGGACACCATGCCCGGTACAATCAGATACAGTCAAAACGGTTGAGCCTTCAACCGTGGCAGTCCAGAAGAAATCACCACTAACAATATCTCTTGGGCGGAACAGAATAAAATGATCGGAAATGATTGAATCCAGCAAAGAAAGGTCTGGCAGGGTTGCAGATTGAATTCTCTTGGCATATTCAATACTTTCCTTAATCTCCTGATTATACTGTTCAATTGCTTGTTTCTGATCAAATAACAAATCTCTCTGTGCTTCTATCTCATCTCTCTGGGCAATGATTTCTTCATTTTTCTGCTCAAGATCAATATTTTTCTCTTCAATCTCCTTTTTTTGTCGTGCAAGCAGAAGATTTTTCCTTCTTGTTGATATAAAACTTCCCAGGATCAGTATTGCTACCAAAAAAACCAGTACAATTATCAAGATCAAAGCTTTTTTAGCAGTTTTTTGTCTTTCCAACTCCGCCTGGTCAAGTTGCTTTTGTTTTTCCAAAAGTTCAATTTCCTGTTCCTGTTCTTTCTGTTTTCTGACTTCCTGCTCCACTCGTAGTTCTGCAATTCTATTTTCCTGTTCAAGGATCTGGTTTTCCCTTTTTTGTTGCTCTGCAGCATGCTGTTGTTGCGTTATTATAAGCGATTGCCTGAGTCTTTCCTGTTCAAGCAGTTGCAGATCATGCTCTCTTTTAAGCAATTCCTTTTCCTGTTCTTCCCTTTCCAGTTGAAGAGTAAGTTGTTGAATAGCAAGTTCTTTTACCTGTTCTTCTTTTAATTTTAACTTCAGGTCTTTTTCAGATTTTTCAAGCTGATATTTTCTTTGGGCTAATTCCTGTTCTTGCATTTTCTTCTCAAGCTGTATGGAATCTCTTAAAGCCAGATATTTTTCATAATATTCCAATGCTGAAATCGGATCATTACCTGCCCTGAGAATCCGTGAATAAGTCAAATATCCTTCAGTAAGTTTTTGCGGATCATTTGCCTGCTTAGCCGATTCAATGGAATTTTTACTGAAGAATCCGGCATTATAAAGATCTTCTTCATTAAAATAGATCAGAGCAAGGATATTTTCTATTCGTGATTTCTCACTATGCTGTCCGGATGATTGAAGATTCCTGATCGCCATCTGGAAATATTTCTTTGCTTCATCACTATTCCTCATATTCTGATAACAGATCCCTGTGTTGGTTATTAATAGTGCCATTTCTTTTTGTGGAAGACCGGCTGCTTCTCCATATTCCATGGCTTCCCGATACGCAACTGAAGCATCATCATATCTTCTTAATAATGTCAGGTTATATGCAATATTATTTTTCAGGGCCGACATCAACATATAATTGTTTTGACTTTGTGCTCTTTGAAAAAGGACTTCATTGTAATATAAAGCCCGGTCATATTGTTCGAGCTTATTATGAGACTGAACCAGCCAGTTGATTATATATGTATCATCTTTACCTGTTTCTCCAAGTAAAGTCCGCAAATCTTCAAAATAAATAATTGCTGAATCATATTTACCCATATAAAAGTATGCCACTCCTATTTTTTCAATATATCCTGCTCTTTTATCCATCATTGCATTGGGGATCAGGGATAAGGCTTTCTCATAATATTCTCCCTCTTTCTCATAAATGCCCTCTTCACGATAGTTCATAGCTATTTCAGAGTAAATAGCAGGTAAACCTGATGTATCTCCCGCTGATTCCAAAATATCAGCTACCCTGAGCCAATATGGTATGGCATCCCCGGGATTTCCTTCCTGATTATAGATTTCTGCGATGAGTGACAAGATTGAAATTTCAATCTCTTCCAGGTTAGAGCTCATCGCAGGCTGCAGGGCATCTGTTGCCAGTTCCAGGGCAAGGTCAAGACTGTCGTTTTCAAACATCTCACTGGCCTGATTATATAAACCAAAAGCCCTCACAGAATCCTGAGATAACAGGTTAGGACTGATCAATCCGATGGTTTGTCCCGTTATTGGTAACAGGAAAAAAATGAAAATAAAAAATGAAGCAAAATATCTAAAAGGTTTTATCTTCATTTGTATCGTTAATCCACTGAAATAAGATTAATAAATCCAGATTATATGTTACATGTTGCAATTTAAAAATATAATAACCAATACCCTGTAACTTGTACCCTGTACCCTGTAACCTAATTTAATTTATAAGACAATCCAAACCTCATGGTTCTTCTCAATTGAGGGTTATAAACCAGATTTTCGTCGAGTATGGTAGCATTAACGCCGCCATATTTCTCATCAAACAAGTTTGTAACCTTGAAGAATACATTCAGGTTATCGCTGATATTATAGCTTGCCAACACATTCATTGCATAATAACCATCTGTCTCTTTGAATAAATCATCATATAGATCTTCAAATGGAATCAGTAAGCGTAACCATTTTGTCATCCAGAGACTTTCTATATTCACATATAAATTCTTAACAGGATATAATGATACTTTTAATTTCCCACTATGTTTTGGCATCAATGAAAGAGAATTAGATACAATTTCCATAACATTCGGCAGTTTATCCTGTCGATTCAGGAAAGAAAGACTAATTTCCGCGTTCAGGCGAACTGACCTGATAAGGTCGTTGAATAATAATGTAGTCTGACTTCCCACCACATTTGATATTGACTGTTGGTTATTGATCCAGGTCCTGATCGAATCGTTAGCAGCATTTGGATAATTAAAATCACTCATAAGGAAAGTTTCAGGAATAATATGGTCAGTAATCCTGTAATAAAAAAAAGTCTGATGAACCATGGCTTTTTTGAAGAATGGCCTTGTGAAGCCCAGTTCAATAGTACTGAACTTTTCAGGTTTCAATTCGCTGCCCGGAATAACTTGATAGTCTATTTGATCATTATCAACAGGATAAGCGAGAGATTGATAGACAATAGAAGAAGGTGGTGCTTTGTAAGCAGAACCGGCTGACAGATGTAATGAAATTTTTTTACCTGTTTTGAATAAAACACCTAACTGGGGACTGAACCTGTTACCATATAATGTATTTATATCATAGCGGATACCTCCCAGAAACCTGAATTTATTCAGGATATAATAAAACTGTAAAAATTCTGAGATATTACTGAAATTGACCGGATTCATTCCGAAATCACCTAACAAAGTATCGCGAATAATCACCCTTTCACTTAATGGTTTATAATCTTTTTTGTTAAAAGGTACCCACAGATAATTTGTAACAGGAAGATTGGTTGACTGCTGATAAGATAAACCCATAACAAGTTCGAGATTCTTAATGAGGGAAGCTGAAAAAACCTGCTCCAGGAGCAGATCATTTGAAGCAGAATAACGATAAACTTTATCAGTATTGTTAAGAAAAGTCAATCCCTGGCTTGAATTATTATCCATCTGATATACCAGATTACTTAACTGAGTTGAAGAAGAAAAACGTTTAAGATCCTTTGTGTAACTCAAGTTAAACCTCTGTATGCCTTCTCCCCAGTAGTTCTGGGGATTATTATACTTGTAAAACACAGGGGATAAACCAAGAGAACTATGTGTCCTGCGGTACATATTATCATACGATAGTCTGATACCACGGAATCTCAATTGCAATCCCATCATATGAGCATCAGATGCCAGGTTTTCCATTTCAGGTTCGGTAACGGAACCTTCATAAAATTTACCATAGTACTCTGATTTAAATTCTTCAGGATCAACACCATATCCCCGAAGAATTGATTCATTAATCTCAAGAGGTTCATAACTTTCTCCTCCAATATCGAACGTGATTTCCTTCTGCTGGTAATAATTCAACGGATTATACACTCCTACGTCAGCATATTTCACATCCATATTGTGATACTCGGATTTACTTCCATAGAAACTGTATTGAAGGATATTATTATTTTTCCCAGCTTTCCCCCCCAGGAAAAAATTAATATAATTATACCCGTCTTCTCCAAGGCTGATATCTCCCCGGACAAAGGTTCCTTTTTCCGCTTCCTTTGTAATAATATTAATGACACCTGAAACAGCATCGGCACCATATACAGATGAGGATGTTCCATATATGACCTCGATTTTATCAGCTTCCCGGATAGGCAGTTGGCTGCCAATCGGCATCCCGGTCACAACAGAAGGTTTAACAGGTAATCCGTTTATCAGGATCTTGGTATAAAGATTTCCGGTAAGACCCCAGATCTGAAAACTCTCACCCAGTTCCCCCGTACCCGGTTGAGAGGTAACAATACCAGGTAATGAGTTCAGAACATCAATAAGCGAATTGTAATGGTTACGGAGGATTTCTTCATGAGATATGATATAAACAGTCAGGGGTAATTCATCCAGATTCTTTGAAATACGCCCGGCTGAAATCATCTTTAACCGGCTTGAATCAATGGAAAATACCAAATCTTCTGTTCTGAGTATGTCTTTCTGAATATCTGTAAAAGAAGTATCAATTTGAGAGAATATGCTTGATATAAAGATATTTAACAGGAATACCAGAATGACTCCTATCCGTATGATATTAATGATATTTTTTTTACATTTCATTATAGAAATCCTGTATTCATCTGACCATAGAAATATTAATATTAACGATTTGTGGGATTAAACCGACAACATTGGAAATTAGAATTTGTAGAATCCCCGAGTATTTGGGGGCGCGGCTCTACAAAAAAATCTATGATTCAATATACTTAGCTTTTTCAATCGCACAACGTGTTAATATTAACATTTGATTATCCTGTTAATATCAAAGATATAAAAAACGTATGACAGGAAGCAAGAGATACCGAGGAAGATCTCACGCATCTTCCTGGATAGCAATCACAAGAACTAATATTCCTTAATTAATTCATGTTCCCCTCTCAACATTTTAATACAGTTCATCAGTGACCGGGTGTTATGATAATTAACTTTCCAGTCAGATGCTTTGGGAGCATTGATTTGCTCCGGATTCTTATCAAGTCCCCTGCCATACCAACCCCCATTCTCATGATCAATAAGGTAGTTATCAATATATTCCCATTGTTTGATGAAAGCCTGGTAATATTTTTCTTCACCCGGGAACAACTCAGCCATTAACAACAGGGAATTTAACGCTTCAGCCTGTACCCACCACTCTTTTGCTTCGTCAATTATGGAGATTGAATCCGAATTATCAAAGTAATAACCTTCATAATACAATCCCCCGTTTTCACTATCCCATCCCTTAGCAAGTGAATGATCGACCATTTTTTTCGCTGTTTCCAATATTTTTGTTTCAGATTCCGGTTCCAGCACATGAGATGCTTCCAACATCAGGTAAGCTGTTTCAATATCATGACCAAAAGAGACGTGATCCAGGTAAAAATGTGATTTTCTGACCGCATCAGAGGAATCACGGTAGGATACAGGTGTCCAGTCCCGTTCCAGGAACAGCGTCAGATAACCTTTTTCATTGACTATGGTATCCCGGATCAATTCTAACATCTCAAGCAGACGCTGACGCAAGAGGCTATCCGGCCATACCTTATACAATTCAGTGAATGCCTCAAGTAAATGGATCGATGAATTCTGATCCTTCCACCCTGTCCCGGCCATACCAAAGCTTCTTTCAGGCATATTGTCTCTTCTGAACCAGTAACCCTCACGATTTAACTGGTTCAGGTATCCTCCATATTCAGGATCGCGACTATATTTATCGAGCCACATAAATGTTTCCCGGGCCAGATTGAGAGCAGAAGTATCAGCTGACACCTGGTAATAATCCGACAGGGCATAAATAGCAAATGCATTACCATAAGCAGTTTTACCATCGCTTAAAGCGGGACCGATAGAATTCCCTTCACGATTACGCATCATATAAAAACCGCCATAAATACTATCCCACATTTTATCTTTCAAGAAATGAAATCCATGTTCAGCCATTTCAGAATACTTGTCATCATTAAAAAAAATTGCCGCATTCGAAGTGGTCCAAACATGCCTGGCCTGTGTTACGATCATTTTATTCTGAGGTGCACCCGGCTTCCAGTCATATGTAAAATCACTCAGAAATCCACCATGGATCGTGTCCAGTGTAACCGGATACCAGGCATTTAATAATTCGTACTTGAGAGACTGCTCCATCTCTTTAGCAATTCTTTGATTATCTATCTCTTTTGTAGAAGTACATCCTGAGATAATCGCCAGTATAAAATAAATAAACAGTAGTTGTTTCATACTTTTTGCATTAATAAAGTTTAGGAATCTCGTACCTGAAAGTTATCAGTTTAATTTAACCTGACAAATTAAATTTTTACTAATCATAACGCAACCCTAAACAATGAAAAACTGTCTTTCATATATGGGTTTTAATAAAAATTCATAATAAAAATATAAGATTTTTAATCACTAAGGAAAACTAAAAAAATAGTGTGAAATGAATAGAAATTTATTTTCCGTATTAATCCTGGTGATTATCGGCTATTCATTATCGGATTGCGAAAAAACGGATAATAGAATCAAATTTTTTCTTGAGGATATTCCGGTTGATAAGTATTACACATTTGAGATCATTGATGAACAATTCATGGATATATACGGAAATTGGCGACTGGATTCAATTTCAGGCGGATTTTTTGGAACCGGATATGCACCAAATTTTGATTTTTTGGAACTGAAAGAAACAGGAATATATGGTTTTATCAGACATGATACGATCCTTGAATTTGGTAAAATACAAATAGATGAACAAACAACCGAACGGCTGAAGATTACTTTCTTTCCTGATAATGCAGTTGACAATATCTTCTTTTATGATTCAGAAAAATATATCAGGTTGGCCGGAAAGGATTCATTGAATTTATATTCTCCCTGTTGTGACAGGTATAATTATCATTTTGTAAGGGTTCAATAAGAAATACTGAAGAAATACTGATCGGGTGACTTAAAGTCACCCGGTCAGTGATTATTACTATACAAAAATGAACATATGTTCATTTTTAATAACCCTATTATAAATATAAATATTAATCATCACTCCTCAGCAATCACAATCAACGGTTTATGTTTTTCAGATTCTTCCCGTGCAATCCACGTGTAAGATAAAATAATTACAAGGTCATCCTTCTGAACTTTCCTTGCTGCAGCCCCGTTCAAAATAATTTCCCTTGTACCTTTGTTACCTTTAATGACATATGTTTCAAATCTTTCACCGTTGTTGATATTCAACACATGAACTTTCTCATTTTCCACAAGATCGGCTTTTTTCATCCAATCTTCGTCAATGGTTATACTACCCATGTAATTCAAATCTGCACCGGTTACTTTTGCACGGTGAATTTTTGACTTTAACACTTCAATCATCATGACATTTAGATTTTTTAATAATTATATTTTAGTACATGACAAAAAAATTACAACAATTTGATTATCAATAATATATGTTAATAACTTGATGATAACTTTTATTCAATAAAATGAAATAAAACCCTGATATTCAGTATCTTATAAGTTAATTTCTTTAATTATGACTTCAAGATACATGGACATCAGGGTTGAGAGTAAAAATACAATTTTATTCGCAACATTATCAAAAATTTTCGGGGACAAAATGAATTTGGCCCGAATTAAGTTCTTTGGCTTATTTATCTGTGCTCTATGCAAGGTTCAAACTGTTTGCTTTGAGAAACTGGCAGCCGGATTCGATGCAAACGTCAAGGTTGATTCTTCTTTACGCAGGATACAGCGATTCATTTCGGAGTATCTTTTGGATACCAGCCTTATAGCTCGTTTTGTGTTCGCTGTTTTGCCGCATAAGCCACCCTATCGTCTGGCAATGGACAGGACCAATTGGAAGTTTGGAACGTCAGATATCAATGTTTTGGTTCTTGCCATTGTTTATCAAGGCTTTGCCTTTCCCATTTTGTTTAAGATGATGCCAAAATTTGGTAATTCATCCACCGCTGAGCGGATTGAACTAATGCAACGTTACATTGAATTGTTTGGTATTGACACCATTGAATGCCTGCTGGCTGACAGAGAGTTTGTTGGAGACCATTGGTTAGCATACCTCAATCACAAACAAATTCAGTACCACATTCGGATTCGTGAGAACTTCTGGATCGACATTCCAGGAAACAAGCATCGCTTAAAGGCTTCAGGGTTATTTAACCACTTAAAGATCAATCACTATGAGTTCTAACGGGGTATCGTTTAC
>CAZGOR010000063.1:0-13624 GCA_964527875.1 uncultured Bacteroides sp.
TTTTCCTTCACCCCTGAGGATATACTCTATTCTCTGTTTTGCAGATCTTAAATTTTCAGTATAAAAATTCCCATCTCTATCAAGTACCTCGGCATGCCTTAAGACTACCCGGCTTCCCTTTTCTCCCGTCACAGTAAAGCGTACATGCCCGACCATATTCTGACCCATGTCAATTACAGTTTCATCTGCAGGGGTCTTTATAATTCTACCGGGTTTTATATATTCAATTCTTCTGACAGGAACTCCTTCCTGCGGAATAATTATTTTTTTATTTATTTTAAGCACCCTTACATAATTCCATGTGCTGTCATCAATTCCGGGCTCGTTCCAGCCCGGAATTTCCAGGCGGGCATCGTATGTTTCGCCATTGTACAATTCACTCATAACCACCGGACCCCCCGTGCTCCTCCAGCTTTTATCCGAAACAACTACATCTTCGGCACCATCAGGATAGGTTATATGCATCTGCAGGAGAAGCGCAGTTTTTTTACCATATCTTTGACTGCTGTTATTCATCCAGCTGGCAATATATCCCCTGTACCATCCATTGGCAACCATTGCCCCCACAGCATTGGTACCTTTTCTAAGCAGTGCTGTCACATCATATGTCTGGTATTGAAGGCGCTTTCTGTAATTGGTCCAGCCCGGAGTAAGTAAATCTTCTCCTACCCTCTTACCATTAATCCACAGTTCGTAAAGCCCAAGGGCTGTAACGTAAACCCTTGCAGAAATAAAATCCCGCTTTACGCTAAATTCTCTGCGAAAAAGAGGACAGGCAGAAAAGCCAGAAGTGTCGGATTTGCCGGATGAGATAAAAGATGCTTTCCATCCATTATTGTCAAACATAGCAGTCTCAAAAAAACCTGCTCTGCTCCAAGGACTTTCATTATTTTTATTATCCCTGATTTTTACTCTGAAATAGTAACGGGTCCTTGAGTTCAGCTCCGGTCCTCTGTATTCTACATGAATAGAATCTTCAGAACCGGCTATACCGCTGTCCCACAGAATATTTCTAAAACTATTATCCTCTGAAACCTGTATATGATACGCTGTCTGCATAACTTTCTTTCCGTCAGAGTTAATTATCCAGCTAAACCGCGGCCTTTTTTCTCCTATCCCCACAGGGTTTCTGGCATATTCACATTTTAAGTTTTTTATTTTAAGCATTTTTTCTAATATTTTTATTTAAAATTATAATTAATTTTTTTTGTCAATACTTTGATAATATTTTTAACTCAGGTTTATATATTTCTTCAGGTACCGGTTTTATCTAATGGCTATCCTATTTTGCTTATATCTACTCTTTAAGCGAGCCGGCAACCATCCCCCGTATAATTCTCTTATTTAAAAACAGATATAAAATCAATGGAGGTATAGTAACCATAACGACATCGGCAAATAACAAATTCCACTCACTGGAATACTGCCCTATGAAGTTAAATAACGTAAGCTGGACTGTAGCATTCCTGGGCCCCGGTAGAAAATATAATGGATTCATAAAATCACCATATATAAAAACCGTAGTAAGAACTATTATGGTTATATTCACCGGTCTTAACAGGGGGAATATTATCTGGAAAAATAGCCTTATTCTTCCGCAGCCATCCAGTATCGCTGCCTCATCCAACTCTCTCGGAATAGTCTTCATAAACCCTTTATACATTAAAGTTGAAAAAGGGAAGAAAAAAGCAATCTCCAGCAATATCATTGACGGAATAGTCCCGTAAATATTAAGACTATTGAGCACCCATATTGTGGGAACAATAGCCGGCGGGACCATCAAACCAACCAATATCACCATGTTCCACAATCCAGTAAGTTTATTTTTTCTCCTCTGAATCACAAAGCCTGCCATAGAGCATACCAGCACAAGACCTGTGACCGCAAAGGCAGTTATTATAAAACTATTTAAAAAAGCTCTCAGCACTATTCCATTCTGAACCGACAGAACCTCCTTAAAGTTTTCTATAATATTTAACTGCTCAGGAAAACTTAATTCCATACGGTATGCTTCTTTTACATTTTTAAAAGAAGTTATTAACAGAAAATAAATGGGAACAAAAAATATTACACCGCTTAATACTATTCCCAGTATGTCATACATTATTAATCTTATTTTTGCTTTCCTATTCATGTCAGTACTCTACCTCCCCCCGGCTCAGAAACCTGTATAATGGAAATGCTATTATAGCTATCAAAATAAGTAAAATTACATTACCTGCAGTTGCCAGGCCATAGAAGCCATTTATATACTGCTTATATACAACCGAGGCCAGCACATCGGATGCAAAGCCGGGCCCCCCTCCGGTCATTGCCCATATAATATCAAACGACTTTAATCCACCTACAAGCGAAAGTATTATAACAGCGTTCATCGCAGGCCTGACAAGAGGCAAAGTAATATGAGTAAACTTCTGAAAACTGTTCCCGCCGTCAACGTCACACGCTTCATAGTAATGTGGAGGTATGGACATCAGCCCGGCAATGTATATTACCGTGGCTATCCCCACACCCTTCCATACATCTACAAAGATTACTGAAAATAAAGCCAGGTCAGGATTACCAAGCCAGCTCGGTCCCTCAATTCCTATAGCTGTAAGGACCTGGTTTATGGGTCCTCTGGTTGGATTCATTAAAGCTTTAAAAATTGCTCCCACAGCCATAGTGCTGACCAGAGCCGGGAAAAATATTACTGCCCTCAGATAATTTTTAGTTCTTATACCGCTGCAGAGAAAAACCGCTATTAACAGACCCAGTATGACCTTAAGACCACTGGTCATACTGGCGTAAATCAGAGTATTTCTCAGTCCAATATTCAAAGAAGATTCCTGGAAAAAGTTTATAAAGTTTTTCAGACCAATAAACTCCCAGTCAAATAATGTCCATCTGGTAAGACTAAAGAAAAATGATATTAAAGTAGGTACTATAAAAAAAGTTGTATAAATAATTATAGCCGGTAAAAGATAATAATATGAGTAAGTATTTTTTGTTATGCTGTTCTTCATCCCAAATCTCTTCTTATTAATTATACTGACTCTGTAGAAATATACAGAGTCAGTATAACTTTTAACATTGCATCTTACAATTTCTATCTTTTATATATCTTACCATCCCTCAAGGCCCAGTTGCTGTGCCTGTTTTTCAACATCTTTATCGTATTCTTTGGCCCCTTCCAGAGCTGTTCTCATGCCGCTTCCAACTTCAACACATATCTGCGCAAGATTCGGGCCTTTTACCGGGCTTATGAATTCAAGAGCCGGACCGGAACTACCTGCATCAAAATAGCTCTGTATCTCAGATACCAGAGGAGAAACGTTCTCAGGATAGGTAAGACCCTTGATAAGCAGGGGACCAAATATCTGTGAAGTGGTTGAATATGCGTCCCATGCCTCCTGTGATGACATCCACTCCATCCATGCATTTGCAGCTTCCAGGTTTTCCGAAGTCTTGCTTACAAACCATCCCTCTGGCTCCCAGGTCGTAAATCCATTGACATCTGCGCTATCACTTGGCTGCGGGAATATACCTATATCCTCAACAGCTTCAGGATAGGTTGAGCTAATTGCTGCAAAAGCAAGGGTAAGCATCGGGAAGTGGGCGGCTTCTCCTTCACAGAGCGCCCTGATACCATCATCATAAGTTAGAGTTGCAAAATCTTTATTTAAATATTTGCCTGTCTCTGCCAGTTTTTCAAAGCTTCTTAAAGCTTCCGGTGTATCGGCATAATGGGCTTCATTTGCTGTATATTTCTCGGCAAAGTCAGGGACAGCGGAACTTACATTATAATAATCTGCCAGTACCACTATCTGGGCAGTCCAGCTGTCACCGTATGTACCCAGAACTGCTGTGTATCCTGCGTCCTGCACTTTCTGGCAGTTATCCATAAGCTGCTCCCAAGTAGTTGGTATTTCAAGTCCGAGTTCTTCATATATCTTTTTGTTATATAACCATCCTCCAACGGTGCCCGGTGCAGTTGGAATACCAAATAACTTGTCTCCAACCGATGCTGCTGCTTTAAAATCTTCTGAAATATTTTCTGCATAGGGCTCATTTGAGATATCGTAAAAGTTTTCTGCAGGATTCAATGCCTGTAAAAGAGCACCTACATTGTACTCTGTAATATCAGGTAATTCACCTGCTGCTATTCTTGTTTTAGTGATTGTTTCGCCTTCCACACCACCAAGAGTTAGCTCTATTATACTTTTAATACCCAGCTCTTCCTCTACTAATTCAGAAAATAATTCTATCCATTCTTTTGTAGGAGAATCACCATGAATCATAATTGATAGTGTTACACCATCAAATTTCTTTTCTTCTTCAACCTCTTCCTCCACTACCTCTTCAGGTTCCTCCTCTTCGACTTCTTCTTCAGCCTCTTCTTCTACTGCCTCTTCTACCGGTTCTTCTTCCTTACAGCCGGATAGTGAAAATGCAGCTATCATAGATATGCTTAGCATCAACACTACTGACCATAATAAAACCTTTTTCATTTTTAAATCCTTTCTTTTAGAACTGATATTTGTAAAAAATATATAGCTCTTACTAAAAATCACCTCCTCTGGATACTTGATTTTTTACATTGTATTTATAATTTTTTTCAAGACTAAAAAATTCCGTATAATTTAAGGCCTTTTTAATTAGACTTAAGGAATAGAATTCTAACTACCACGGTTCCGGTTATTTTTTTATTACTTTAATCCCGCCACTTATGGTCCTTCATTAAATTCCACTTGAAAATTTAACTATGTTTAAATAAAATAATAAACGTTTTTCTAAAAACGTTTTGTAGTTTATAATATTCTTATTTATTTGTCAATTGTTTCTCTAAATTTTTGTTGTTGTTCAGTGATATTGTCATATCTTGATTGTTCAGGGAAAATGTCACCGATGAATAAAAGAGAGGGACTATATCACATGACAGAGAAAGAGATGGTAAGGCCTAAGATTATAATATTCCCAATTGTTGAATTTTTTTTACAATTGTATGTGATATTGCATTACTCTATGTTCTCGGATACCGCTCTAATATTACAACTTGTTATTTAACTCTTATTAATGTTAAATATTTCTTCCCATTCACAAATTCTATTGACTTGCCGCTTATTTCAAATTCTCCAGTCAGCCGAATGTCCTCTGAAGAACTTCCTAACATAACTTTTATGGTTCCAGGTTCTACAACATACTTCATGTCTTTGTTGTAGAAGCCCAACTGAACTATCGAAAGAATAAACGTAATTGTCTTCTTCTGATCCTGCTTCAAAGTAACCCTTTTAAAACCCTTCAATTCTTTTACAGGCCTTGTTATCTCAGACTGTACATCATTAACATACAGCTGCACAACCTCATCTCCTGTATAGGATCCGGCATTCTTTACATCAACGCTTATTTCAACCTTACCATCCCAGGATGTACTTTTTGGATTAATAATAATATTAGAATATTCATAATTGCTATAACTGAGACCATAACCAAATGGAAATAGTGGTTTGCTGCTCATCTCTACATAATCATCTTTCAAGTGAGAATGGCCGCCAGAGGGTTTGTGATTATAATATACAGGTACCTGACCAACAGACATTGGAAAGGATACGGGCAGTTTGCCTCCCGGATTATAATCTCCGAATAAGACATCGGCAACCGCATTGGCTCCTTCTTCACCAGGCAGCCATGTTTCCAGAACCGATGGTATATTATCGGCAATCCAATTGATGGATAGTGGTCTGCCGTTTATAAGCACAATGATTATGGGTGTGCCAGTTTTATAAAGTACTTTTACAAGCTCCTCCTGTACCCCCGGCAGATTAAGATCGGCCCTGTCTCTGGATTCTCCACTTGTACAGTCTTCAACAAGTCCGGATTTGTCACCTACAACCACAACTGCCACTTCCGATTTTTTTACAGCTTCAATGGCTTCAGTAAAACCATCTCTTGAATCGCTTCTAATATCACAACCTTTTGCATAGTGAATAATAGTGTTTCTGCTGACTCTATTCTTTATTCCTTCCAGTATACTGGAGATTGGAACAAAGCTTTCAGCCAAATCCACTTTTTCAGGTACAGGGGTATTGAGTAATTCTTTATTCTTACTCATCTCAATAAGTACTTCCACATGGCATGGGTACGCATAGTCTCCTATGATGTTTCTGGCAGTATCCGCATTTGGCCCGATTACAGCAATTGATGCAATATCTTTCTTGATGGGAAGTAAATCTCCCTTGTTTTTTAAAAGCACAATGGACTTTTGTGCTATTCTGTGTGCAAGCGCTCTCTGCTCTGGCGTATTAAATACACTGGCGGCTTTTTTCTCATCTACATAGGGATTTTCAAAAAGCCCCAGTAAAAATTTCATTTTAAGTATTCTCATTACAGATTTATCAATCACTGATTCCTTCACAAAACCCTCTTCCACTGCAGCCTTTAATGGTTTTCCATAGCAATCGGTGCTTGGAAGTTCCACATCAACACCGGACTCAAGTGCCAGCCTGGCTGCATGGTTCTTGTCTTTAGCTACATGATGGTACTCATACAGCTTATTTATTCCGAAATAATCGGATACTAACAGTCCATCGAAACCCCATTGATCTCTCAAAAATTCTTTTAACAGCTCTTTTGAACTATGGCAGGGAATGCCATCAAGTTCATGATATCCTGGCATAATTGAGGCAATTCTGGCTTCTCTTACGGCTGCTTCAAAAGGTAGCATAAATATCTCGCGCAGCTCTCTCCCGGGAATATGTGCCGGTGCCATGTTCATTCCTCCTTCTGAAACACCATACCCAACAAAGTGTTTACCGGTTGCCATTATGCCTTTCTTCCAGTCACTACCTTGAATTCCTCTGATATAGGATGCTCCCATTCTTGATATAAGGTAGGGGTCTTCTCCAAAAGTTTCTTCCACTCTACCCCATCTTGCGTCTCTTGCAACATCCAGTAAAGGGGCAAGCGCCTGGTGGGCACCTACTGATCTCATTTGCTCTTTTATGACAGCACCCATTTCCTCTACCGACTCGGGATCCCAGGTACTTGCCGCTCCTATGATCTGAGGAAAACAGGTAGCCCCTTTAGCCATATACCCGCTGCAGGATTCTTCATGAATTATGGCAGGTATACCAAGTCGGGTATTTGTAACCAGATACTTTTGTATTTGGTTTGCCGTTCTAGCAGACAGAGGCGGATCAAAATTACTTGCCCCTCCAAGTCTGGTTATCTGCCCGATACCATTGCTCATTAAGGCATTTGCCCTGTCATCTGAAAAATGATTTTCTTCCAATATTTCATATACCCAGATACCGCTGAGCTGAGCGATTTTCTCATCCAGGGTCATCCTTGATAGAAGTTTTTTTATTCGTGTATCTGAAGCTTGAGATGAATTTAAAGATTTAATTATCTTATTATCATTTTTATTTTTCATATAATTACCTCATATTCTCTGAAAATTTTTACCAGAACACCTCTCCTTACAATTATTAGTCCCTTTTATTTTCTCCTGGACAAGCAATATACCCATTTCTTACACTTTTAAGGACATTTTAGAAAAGATAACAAAGTCTAATCTTAATCTCTTTACCTCTTATTAATCTTCTAAAGTATTGCATATTTTTAATTTATCCTTTTGTTGCTCCTTCACTTATTCCACTAATGATCCATCTAGACACGAATATGAAAAATATTATTACGGGTACTACTGCAATTGCTACAGACAAGTATTGAGCTCCAAGGTATTGATTATAAGATCCTGCAGCCCTGGATACATAAACCGGTAATGTAAATTTACCCAAACTGTTTATTAGAATCAAAGGATAAAGTAAGTTATTCCAGTAAGCTACAAAGTTTAAAATAGATATAGTTGAAATAGCTGGCATTGCAATCGGTAGTACTATTTTATTAAAGGTATAAAATTCACTACTTCCATCAATTCTTGCTGCCTCTAATATAGAATCATCTACATTTGAATCTATATACATTTTTATAAAAAACATGGCACTGACATTTGCTATTGATGGTAAAATTAAAGATAACAGATTATCGATTAAACCTACCCCACGCATTAGCTGGTAATAACCTACCAACCCTAATTGTATTGGGACCATCATGGTTGCCAGCGCAATTGCAAATAATATTTTTTTACCTTTAAAATTAAATTTAGAAAAAGCATACGCTGTTAGCGCTCCAAAATATGCTGCAAGTAAAGTTGATGGAACAGTAACAATAATACTATTTTTAAAACCAATCCATATATTCTGATAATCTTGCATCTCAATATAATTATCTACCAAATATTTTCCCGGTAATAGGCTTAATCCTGAATTTATCTGAGATGTACTACGGGTTGCATTTATAATCATCACATAGAAAGGAGCTGCACAAACAATGGCTAAAATAATTAGGAGAATATAAAGGAAAACCACTCCTAATCTAAAATCTTTAAAAAATTTTTTAGATTTTTTATCCAAAATGGAATTTTCTTTCATTTTCTATTACCTCTTCTCCCATAATCTTTATTTCGCAGAAAATAGAAAATAAGGATAGAGAATATTACAATTATTAAAAATAATGCCCATGCAACAGCCGCACCATAGCCCCGATTATTATAATTAAAAGCTGTATTATACATATACACTGCCATTGTTAATAATGATTTCTGCGGCCCACCTATTTCTATTACCGGTCCTTTTGTTATTGTAAATGGAACATCAAAAATTTGCATACCTCCAATAAGAGACGTTACCAGTACATAAATCATAATAGGTTTAAGTAAAGGCAACGTTATTCTCCAGAAGGCATCCCAGGAACTCGCACCATCTATAGAAGCAGCTTCATAATAAGTTTCTGGAATTGCTTTTATGCCAGCCATAAAAAGAATTATAGTTAATCCAAAGAACATCCACCATTGTATCGCAGAAACAGCGGTACTTGACCATACTGGGCTGCCTAAAAAAAATATAGGTTCATCTATTAAGCCTATTTTTATCAACAATTGATTAACTGCTCCAGACTTACGTCCTAAAACCATACCAAACAATGCGCCTATAGCAGCGGCTGTCATTAGATTTGGTAAATAATATAATGCTCTGAAAAAATTCCTGCCCTTTATTCTGAATCGGCTAAATAAATACGCCAATCCCAGGCCGAAGATCATTTGCGGAATAAAACCAACTAACCATATTCTCCATGTATTAATTACCGACTTTATAAAAAATTTATCTGTAATCAATCTTTTATAGTTATCTATACCAACAAACACAGCTGGACTAATGCCATCATATTGCATAAAGCTAATGTATAGCGAATAAAAAACAGGGTATATCAGAAATATAAAAAAAGAAGCAAAAAAAGGTATTATAAATATATAACCATAATTATTTTTATTAAACAAAAACTTTCTCACTATATTCTTCCTCCCGAGAGAAATAATAACCTTCTAATAATGAGGGCGTATTCATATTAAAAATAATTGTTAATTAAATACGCCCTCCTCTCTATTGGAAATATTATAGCTGGAATAGCCTTAATCTACACTAACTTCAGGGAACGCACTTGCAACATTTTCTTTAAAGTTCTCTATGGCTTGTTCTTTGGTAGCAAGACCTTCTACATATTCACCAACAGCAGATAATAACATAACATTTATTTCATCATCATATTTTGTTATATTTGAGGCATCAATATTCTGTGCTTGCTCTTTAAAGAACGCATAATGATTCTGTCCTCCCAAAGACTCTCTTGACATATCACCTACAATTGCGTCAACAACATTCAGGTTTGAAACATAATCTCCTGATTCAATAGCATATTCTGTCAGGAATTCTTCATTTAATGTTACAAATTTTATAAATTCCCAGCAAAGATCTGCTTTTTCACTATCCTTGTAAATACCCAACCAAGTACCACCCCAAAAATAAGGAGAAGGACCACTGGTTAACCCCCAGTCTCCAAACGTATATTCTACACCTTCTTCTGGTTCTTCCGGCGGAGTTATAGAGGGTTCAACAACGTGAACTAAACCCCAGGTTGGAAGTAAATATGAGAATATATTACTATTGAAACCCGCAAACCACTCTGGCGTCGCCAGTTCTACCTTATAATCAAGACCTTCATCTCTTATTGTTTTTGCATGGTCGAAAAAGTCCAGTATAGGTTGGGAAATAACCAGTTTACCATCTTTAACCCATGGGCTCTCGCTTGAGCTTAAAAATACTGAGAAGTAATTCATATCCGACCATCCTGCTAATAGGAAATCCTCTCCATTGCTCATATCTCTGATTGTTATTCCCATGTCAATATAGTCATCAATAGTAGTCATCAATGCTGAGACTTCATCCGGATCTTGCGTTCCAAAATACTTCTCCGCCATACTTCTTCTATAAAATACACCACCGGGGGTAGCCTGCCAGCTTAAAGCTCTTAGATTACCATCCGCATCTCTTCCCACATCCTTAACATACTCAATAATAGGCTCAGCTAACTCATCTGCATTATATGCGCTTGATAAATCTAACCATGCTTCACTGTCTACCCATTTTTTAACATACTGTATTTCTCCCACGAAAACATCTGGAACACCTGTGCCTGCTCCCAGGACTGTTTCCATCTTTATAGGATAGTCTTCATCATTTAGAAGAGTAGTATTTACTTTAACATTTGGATATGCTTCCATGAAATTTTCAACAAAAACGGAAACTTCATCGTTAAAATACCAGATATCAAATTCACCTTCAAAACTAGCAGGATCGGCTTCTGTTACTTCTTCTCCGGCTTCTTCAGCTTCTTCTTCAGCTTCTGCTGATTCTTCGACCTGTTTTCCTTCTTCAGCTTCTGCTGGTGCTTCTTCTGCTTTACAGCCATATAGTGAAAATGCAGCCATCATAGATATGCTTAGCATTAACACTACTGACCATAATAAAACCTTCTTCATTTTAAATCCTTTCTTTTAGAACTGATATTCGTAAAAAATATATAGCTCCTACTAAAACCCACCCCCTTTGAATTTTTGTTTTTCGTTATCTTTATAAACTTCCATTAATATTAAAAATAACTGTATTATTTAAGACCATATTAATTAAACTTAAAAAAATGACTTTTAACTTACAAAACGCAATATCGATTTTTTTTTATTGCTTTTGATTATGGTGCTTATGGTTCTCCATAAAATTTTATTTGAAAATTTAGCTATATTGAAATAAAATAATAAACGTTTTTCTAAAAACGTTTTGTAGTTTATAATATTCTTACTTATTTGTCAATTGTTTATCTAAATTTTTATCTAAATTCGCTGCTGATTTTGTTTTTTTTAATAGCCATTTATTGAAATATATGTAAAAATACAAACCGGTTGATGCATCAAAAAATACAATGATTAATTTCAATTATTATATTAAAAATACTGGAGATGATTAATGAAAGAGAAACCAAATATAGTATTTATTTTAATTGATGATATGGGATGGAGAGATTTAACCAGTTACGGAAGTACTTTCTATGAAACACCCAATGTTGATAAACTCCTTAACGAAGGAATACATTTTACAGATGCGTATACAGCATCTCCTGTATGTTCACCAACAAGAGCAAGTATACTTACAGGCAAATACCCTGCCCATCTGGGCTTGACTAACTTCATTGGAGGCTACTCTGAAGGAAAACTAATGGATGCCCCGTATGTTGACCACCTCTCTTTATCTGAAGTAAGCCTGGCTAAAACTCTTAAACAGCATGGATATGAAACCTGGCATGCAGGTAAATGGCATCTTGGAAATAAAAAATATTACCCGGAGAAACATGGATTTGATGTAAACATCGGAGGATGCAGATGGGGATGCCCGATGAACGGGTATTTTAGCCCCTGGGGTATAGAAACTTTAAAAGATGAACAGGAAGGAGAATACCTGACTGATAGGTTAACAGATGAAGCAATTGAGCTTATTAAGAAAAATAATGGCAGAAAGCCTTTCTTTTTGAATATGTGGTATTATAGCGTCCACATTCCCATTCAGGCCAGGGAAATATATATAAAAAAATATAGAACGAAAGTGCAGGAGCTGGGTCTTGATAAAAAACAAACTTTTGAGATTGGTGAATTTTTCCCTTCAAATGGCTTTTCCCCAAAAATATTCAGATTATTAAGGAGACTTATCCAATCAGACCCGGAATATGCGGCAATGATAGAGATGCTTGATAATAATATTGGAAGGCTTATAAAAGCCATCAGAAAATACACTAAAATAAATAAAACTTTAATTATTTTTACCTCGGATAATGGAGGCCTTTCCACTGCTGAAGGTTCACCAACTACCAATAGACCTCTATCTGAAGGTAAGGGCTGGATGTACGAAGGAGGAGTAAGGGTTCCTCTAATCATAAAATATCCCGGGTTAATAAAGCCTGGAAGCATATGTGATTTTCCTGTTACCAGCCCTGATTTTTATCCGACCATCCTTGAAATCGTCGGACTGGAGAAAAAAAACAAGCAGCAATTTGACGGGGTTAGCTTACTTCCATTATTAAAAGGAGAAAAAAATCTGAACCGTGACGCTATATACTGGCATTATCCCCATTATGGCAATCAGGGTGGAACCCCTGGAAGTTCCATAAGAATGAATAATTACAAATTAATTGAATTCTATGAAGATGGCAGATTAGAACTATATGACCTTAGAAAAGACATCTCCGAAGAAAAAAATCTTATCAGAGTTTATCCAGAAATTGCTGATAAAATGCATAAAAAATTAATAAGCTGGAGAAAAAATCTTGGTGCCATAGCGCCAAAGAATAACAAAAATTGGATCAGCCTGTGATGAAAGAATTTTCGCTATTAATAAAACCGTCTTCAGCAGACTGCAATATGAGATGCAGGTACTGTTTTTATCTGAAAAAATCCGCACTTTATCCTGATAGAAAAGTTCACCGGATGTCAGAGTCTACGCTTGAGCAGCTGGTCTCTTCTTACATGAATACCGGCCAGAATTATTACAATTTTATATGGCAGGGGGGAGAACCGACTCTCATGGGAACCGGATTTTATAAAAAAGTAATAGAACTGCAGAAAAAGTATGGTAAAGCAGGAAGTAAAGTTACCAACAACCTGCAAACAAATGGTACCCTTATTGACAATAATCTGGCGGGTTTTCTATCAGAAAATAAATTTCTGGTTGGCGTAAGTTTTGACGGTCCCGAATATATACATGACCATTACAGGGTATTTCCCGGCGGCAGAGGAACATTCAAAAAAGTAATGAAGGGTATAGAAATACTAAAGAAAAATAATGTTAATTTTAATATACTGGTACTGGTAAACGATTTTAATATAAATAAGATAGAAGAGATATACAGGTTTATGGTCAGTAACAGCTATTATTTCCACCAGTATATACCGTGTGTGGAATTCGACAGCAATGGTAATTTACAGCCATTTTCAATTAACGGTGAGCAATGGGGCAATTTCTTAATAAAACTTTTTGATCTATGGTACCGGGATGACATGCATAAAGTATCAATAGGGCTCTTTGATTCAATAATAAATTACATAATAAATGGAAAATCCACAATCTGTTATATGGGAAATAATTGCAACCATTATCTGGTTGTGGAACATAACGGAGATGTTTATCCCTGTGATTTTTTTGTC
>CAZGOR010000064.1:0-13416 GCA_964527875.1 uncultured Bacteroides sp.
TTAAAATCAAGAAGTATCCAGGTGGCATTTTCGTAACCTTCCCTGTGATAAACATTCAGGTTAAGGTTCTTTTTTACTTTTTCTTCAATATTTTCTGCAATTGCCCTAACCTGAGTATTGGAATCACCATGAGAAATAATAAAATATTCACAAATTGAATTGTTCAGCTCTCTTAGATCAATATTTATAATGCTTCCCCCCTTTTTTTCCTGGATACTCTCTATAATTGTTTTTCCCAGATATTGTTGTCCAACGTCTTTCTTATTCCTCATTCACAAAGTTTGGTACAAAATTAAGCAAATTTTGGGGATTTGCCCTTTTTCAACCAATTCAAATGATATGCCACGATGTTATATCTTTAGATATTATAACAAAAAAATACGAAATTTGTTCTGAAAACGGAATAAGTGGCGTAACAAACTAAGTCATCCTGAACTTGTTTCAGGATCTTCTATGACGCAATGAAAGTGGTTATTAAGAAGGTCATGAAACAAGTTCAGGATGACTGTCCTGTAAATTAAAGTTAACCTTTCCTTTCATTCACTAAAAACTTCATAATATGAAAGAAATAAAACTCTCTAAAAAGTTCATTTATTATGAATCGGTCGATTCGACGAATGAAGAAATGCAGCGGATTATGCAGAAAATAGATATCGAAGAAGGCACTGTCATTTCAGCCGGTTTTCAGACAAGCGGAAAAGGCCACATGGGTAATACCTGGGAAAGTGAGCCGGGTAAAAATCTGCTGATGAGTATTCTGTTCTTGCCCGATTTTCTTAAGCCGGAATACCAGTTTTATCTGTCAAGAATTGTCAGCCTTGCCCTGCTGGAATTAATAGGATCATATTGTAAAAATGTTAAAATAAAATGGCCTAATGATATAAGCATTGATGATAAAAAAATTGCCGGCATATTGATAGAAAACCATCTTAAGGGAGATAAGATTGAAAAATCGATTGCCGGGATTGGCCTGAATGTCAACCAGGAAAGGTTTAGCAGTGATGTTCCTGATCCGACATCGCTTTACATGGAAACAGGATGTCATATTGACATGACTAAATTACTGGACAAGCTGCTGGAGAAGTTAGAAAAAAAATATAATATGCTGGCAAACAATGAATTGGATATGATTTACCGAAACTATCATGATCATCTCTATGGTTTTAGTGAAATAAGAAATTTCAGCAGCAGAGGAAAGAAATTCAGGGCCAGGATAACTGGTACTGAACCTACCGGGGAATTAAAATTGGAAACTGAAGAGGGGGAGATTTTGAGGTTTGGGTTTAAAGAGGTTAAATTGGTTAAATGACACACTCCCTATATTTAATTCAGAATGTCATTTTCTCGGCCTGATCTATAAGAGAATCCACAAAAGTTTGCAGGGGGCTTTTGATCATCGTAGCCATGATTGGATTTACGTTGACATCAACGGTGATCCTAAACCGTGAATCATCTTTTTCGATTTCCTTGATTTGTGTCCATAAAAAAAAGCTGACGGGTGTTTTATCGTCACTGGTAATCTTGATCAGTTTATTGGGTTCTTTTTCAATGATCCTGAGGCCAAAACGTCCGATTCCTTCCACATTGAAACTGCAAGTTTCTTCTGTTGATTCCCAGTCTTTCACTTTATCTTCCGGAATAAGTTTCCTGAAATTATTAAAGTTTGAAAGAAAGTTATAGATTTTTTCTTCTGATGCCCGGATTTTCCCGGTGCGGCTTTCAATTTTTGGCATAAAAGTCAGGTATTAGTTTTTTCCCATTTATCAGGCTCTTCTCTCCATTTTTTGAGAGTTTCAAGGAACCGGGGCTGAACATAGCCCGAACTGATCCCGTGTTCGATCAGGGTATAATAATCAGTAAGTGTATATAGTTTTACTCCTTCCCTGGTAAAATTTTCAACGGCTGCGTTAAATCCGTATGAAAATATTGCAACCATTCCGGAGACATTTAATCCTGCTTCACGCAAAGCATTTACAGCCCGGAGACTACTTCCGCCGGTTGAAATAAGATCTTCCACGACAACAACTGATTCCCCGACCGTTAGATCACCTTCAATAAGATTACCTGTTCCATGATCCTTTGCAGAAGATCTGACATATATAAAGGGCAGAATTAGTTTTTCGGCAACAAGTACACCCTGTGGAATAGCCCCCGTTGCAACACCTGCAATCATATCAGGGACTCCAAAACGATCGCGGATCAAAGCTGCCAGCTGATCACGGATAAAATCTCTTATCTCAGGATATGAAAGGGTTTTGCGATTATCACAATATATTGGTGATTTCCAACCTGATGCCCAGGTAAAAGGGTTTGCAGGATCAATGATAATTGCTTTAATTTGCAAAAGATAATCTGCCAGTTTGATTGAACTTTCCATACTGACAAATGTATAAAGTTTTTTTTAACGACCGGACAATCTTTCTTTCAGATGAACTTCCTGATATGGATGAGGTCATGTATGATTTTATCATTTCCTTCCGTAATGCCGGGGATATTAAACCCCAGGTAATGAATTACCTGAATTCGGATAAACCTGGCAATTTGTATGTATATCATTCAGATATTGAGTACTGTATGAATACTTTTCGTTCCTGTTTTACAGTTATTCCGGCTGCGGGTGGACTGGTTAAAAACAACAGGAATGAGAATCTTGTTATGTTCAGAAGAGGCAGATGGGATCTTCCCAAAGGGAAGGCCGATACAGGTGAATCACCGGAAGAAACTGCCCTGAGGGAAGTAGAGGAGGAATGTCTGATAAGAGGACTTGAAATCAAAGAATATCTGATTACAACCTATCATATATATTTCCTGGAAGATGAACCTGTACTGAAAGAAACCATCTGGTATGAAATGAAATATGATGGTAAAAAAACTCCAAAATCACCTGGAAAAGAGGGAATTGAAAAGATCATATGGCTTCCGTATAACCAGCTTGATAAAATTTCAGATAATACTTTCCCGACCGTTCTTGATGTGATTCATGCAGGGGAGGGGTAGGGGTACGCGGGATTCCTTTTTATAATAGGACAAACGGACTTTTCTGTTTCATACACATAACCCTGATTCACACGCACCAGCAAGAAATAATCAGCAACTTAAAACCCCGGTTTACAATCCAGGTTTACTAATCCATCCCCTTTTTGAGTATTAGTGACTGTTGTCATAACTTATAAAAATGCTTAACCACAAAGTGCGCAAAGGATGCGCTAAGTTCGCAAACCTGCCTGCCGGCCTTGCTCCGCCGAAGCGGCTACGCGAAGGCGAAGCAGGCAGGGAATTGATATCCAGTCAGATAATTTTTGCGTCCTTTGCGCATCTTAGCGGTTAAATATAGTTGTGACACAACCCCAACTTGTTCAGCCCCTTCATGCAGGCAGGCGTCCATAGCTATTCTTAGTTTGACCCCTTCCGGGGGCTCTGGTTTTTTGGGTATCCTATCTGGCTACAGACATGCCGCCTCCTACGGAGGCTGAACAGGGATAAATCGTACCCCAAACTTCCATCCCACACATAACCATAAATCGTGAGTCGTGAATCGAAAAACAAAACCCAAAAACTCTTAACTCACACTCATCGCGAAAATTAACAATCAGCCTGAGGCGGATGCATTAATTTTCGAGGATCCTCGTAATGGTAACTGAATAAAATATTCCAACCATAATCGGAACCAGTAACAAGCAATTATAACACACCCAAACCTTCAATCCAAACCTAACCTTGAACTTTGAACTGGGAACTATATATCCCCCCTGGATCGCATTACTCTAAACAAATAGGATTCAAAACCTTCGGAGGGGGAAGGGGCGGGAGAGGCAATCAGCTTTCCATCGGGTCCGATAAGATAGTAGATGGGGTAGATTTGAACATCATAATTATCGAGAACTTCAGGTTGGTTGGAGAAATGAACAAAGGTCCAGTCATATTTATTACTTTTAAGAAGATCCAGCATCGCTTCAAAACTGTCATCGACAAGTATTGTAATGATAGAAAGATGATCCTGATGCCTGCTTTTCAAATCACGCAATAATTCAAACTCCATAATACAATAATAGCTGAATGAATTGCAGAAATTGAGGTAGACGTAACGATCCGTAAAATCATCGAGGCTGACAAGGTTGCTGTCCCTGTCATACAGCTCAAATGGAGGAGCTTTGGATTCAACGATCAATTTTGTGATCTTATTCTTAATATCATTAATGATATCTTTATGATGATCAATGTTACTCCTCGATTTTAAAGAATCCAACAATATCAGTATTGAGGATTTTGAGTAATTCTGATTATAATAACAATCATAAAGATTTTTAATAAGCATCATTTCAATCAGGGTATCATTGGTTAATTTTTTATCTTTCCGGAACAACTCAAGGATTTTATCCAGATTGGCTTCCCTGTTAATGATTGAAACGAGTCCGTTTTTTGGATGTTCAGAAGTATACAGCTCAAAATAGTTGCTGAACACCTCATTGAATAATTCCATATATGCAGTATTGTAAGGATGGACATTTTTATCCTTGAAATATTCGTTGATGATACTCGAAGAAGAATGTTGTGCACCGTAATGGATGAGTAATCCGATCCGGTATTCAACATATTTGGAGAAATAGGTATTATTGATTTCTTCGTATGGAGAAGTAATAATATTTACCGCTTCGTTAATTTCCTGCTGGTTTACATTGTTGATATAGGCATTGACAACATATTTATAGTAATACGGATGAAAGGAATCATTAAATGAACGGATCAGGAAGTTAAGTGCTTCTCCGGCAGGTGGTAGTGTTTTTCCAACTGTTGAGCCAACAGGTTTTACAGGAAGATGAATCGATACCTTTTCGAAATATGGATTTGCCTGTTCAGCTTCTGTTTTATCTCTTTTTTCCGGTAACCGGGTATGATATATAAATCCCGGCACAGCATAAAACAGGCAATTATAGATACCAAGGTTAGTAAAAATGAGCCGTATTTCTTCCAGTTCTGCCATGCATTCGAAATCTCCCGAATCGTTTACCACACATTCGGACAGGACGATTTCTTCGAAGGAGATCAAATTAGCGTAAGTGTAGAAAACGAGTTCTTCTCCGGCATATGAGGG
Organism: uncultured Bacteroides sp.; assembly: GCA_964527875.1. Taxonomy (GTDB): domain Bacteria; phylum Bacteroidota; class Bacteroidia; order Bacteroidales; family SM23-62; genus LJUQ01. The sequence goes on from CAZGOR010000064.1 coordinate 5,093, forward strand.
AGCATTGCCTTTAATGATCGTCCTGGCAGCAGTGGATTCATATATGCCCGAAAAGTAAAGAAATAAAAGGAGCAGGGTATGTTTGAAAATTTGCCCGGTTCTCATTTTAAAGATACTTTTTAAGTTCGATTTTTTTAGGGATAAATTTTGAGACATCACCGCCAAATCTGATGATATCTCTGACAATGGTTGAATTAACCGGAGTATGTTCCGGTAACGTAAGCAGGAATACGGTTTCAATATCGGGGTACATGGCTTTGTTGAGTTGAGCAATAGCCCGCTCAAATTCAAAATCGGCAGATGTCCGTAATCCTCTGAGCAGATATTTTGCCCCGACTTTCTTACAGAAATCTATTGTCAGACCAGTGTGATGCTCAATGACAATTTTAGGTTCATTATTCAATACCTCTTTGATCATCCCGATCCTTTTCTCAAGGGGGAAGAATTCTTTTTTATGAATGTTCGTTCCCACGGCAATGATTAACTTATCAAAGAGGGGAAGTGCCCTTTTGATTATCGACTCATGCCCAACCGTAATAGGATCAAAGGAACCGGCAAAAACAGCAATTTTTTCCATAAGTTATTATTTATTTTTTTATTCAATCTCTTTCTTTTTAGTTGAGCTCACAAACAGGATATTTCCAAGGTTTTCGTATCCGGTGAAAATATTGATTCCTTCAGCTTTGATCAATTCATTCCGAAAACCAATGATTGTAAGATCTGCATCAATGGATTTTCCGGAAATGATCTCTTTGGAGCTGGATTTAATATCAACCGGGACCAGCTGGACATTTCCCGGAGCAATGGGGAGTCGCCCTGATTTGATAACCGAAACAAGTTCTTCTTTTTTCCTTTCCAGTTCATGTTCGTCAAACATAGCGAAGATTTTGATATGTCCGTTTTTCCATTCAGGATGCCCAAGGATGATATAACCGAGCAGGATCATCAGGTTGGCATTATCATAATCGAGTACAGAGATCCAGATATGGATTTCCCTTTTATACCCGAATCCTTTATAGGAAGTGTTCAGCACACAAATATCAAATTCAGTGCTTTCGAGCAGGCGATAATTATTCAGTGATTCTGTAAGTTTATCCGGTTCAGACCTTGAAAATTCAAACAGGATCAGATTATTTCCTTTTCCGGAGATCCCGCTGAGCTGAATGACCTGTGCGATGGCCGAGGTGTATGAGGGGCTGATGATAGTGTCTAGATAAACCCTGTTTTTGCTACCGGTAGCAAGGTTGATCAGTTTCTCGAGCACTTCTTTTGATTGTTGATTTGTTTCCTGAGAGAGATAACCCTCTATGTAGTGGATATAAGTACCAAATCCGTATTTGTAGGAGATCCAGCGAAGCAGGTCGAATGCAGAACGTCTGACGAATGTGTCGTTTGAAATACAAATTGCGAAGGGCCTCCAGTATTTATTCGGATCTTCTTTGTCGGCACGTTGGACAAAGACCTGTAACTGTCTTGAAAGCTGAAAGACAACACCCCTGAATAGTTTTCCCAACCCTTTCTTTTCGCGGTTATATGATGTTACCATATAATATATAACTGCCATGATAACCAGGGAGATGGTTGCATAAAGAGTGTTCATCCTGAACATGATCCAAACCGAAAAAACTGCTCCGATCAGTGAAAAATACCAGTATGAACGGAAAGTGGGACGGTAGGATGGATCAGCGGCAAAATGTTCAAGTAATGAGATGGCACATATTGCTCCATAGGTTACCATGAAAAACATGGAAATTGTCTTGGCGACAAAATCCAGTTCACCGATACCTACAAATACAAAAGCAATCAGCACGGAAACCAGGGAAGCATTAAATGGTTCGTTAGAGATTGGTTTGCCCCTGGCGAACCAACGGTTAATCGTTTTTGTCGGGAAAATATTATCCATTCCAATGGCCTGGAGTGTTCTTGGTGCAACCATTACTGATCCGAGTGCAGAAGAGAGTGATGCAGCTGCCAGACCTATAGGTATAATAGGCCCCCAGATGGCAATTCTTTGCATGATCAGCTGATCTGTAGCCAACTCATATGGTGATGCTGAGATGGTAAGTTTATAAGCAACCAGGAGGTAAATGATCATCCCGGCGAGCGTGGCGTACAGTGTCCCGTTTGGGATTGATTTTGTTGGATTTTTAAGATCGCCCGAGAGCCCGAGCCCGGCGGCAATACCCGTGAATGCAGGAAATATGATCGTGAATACATAAAAAAATGAGTCGGGATTGGGTATCGTATCCCTTATAATCAGCTCACTACTCCCGGCAGATGATTTTCCAAACAGAAAAAATATAATTGAGGAGAAAAGGATGGCAGCTACAATATACAGGAACTTCATACCCAGTTTGGCTCCGCGTGTCAGGATGATAAGGGTAAGAATGAGCATGGTAGGGATGCTGATGAACCTGTTATCCTGTATTTCCAGGCCATATTTCTCCTGAATGAACCTGAAGACAGGATCAAAAGCTTCACCAAAAGCAATGACATAAAAGGCTATACTGATAGCCTGTGATAAGAAGAGAGTTATACCAATAGCAGCGCCTATGTTCAAACCAAAGGATCGGGAAATGATATAATAGGCACCACCCCCGAGAACCTTCTGGTTTGTTGCAATCTCGGCAACAGCCAGGGCAGTGGGAATAGTTACCAGGTGGGCCAGAACAATAAGGCCGACAGCACCAATAAAACCGGTATGACCAACCGCATATCCGAACCTGAGAAAAAGAATCGCACCAAGAATGGTGCAAATGGTCGTAAGAAATACCGGCATCGTGCCGAAATTGGCTTTTTTATTAACCAGACTTTTTGCCATCCTGGGTTTTGAATGGAATTGTTTATAAAAATAAGGATTAATCTGAATATGGATGATTTCAGTGAAATATTCTGACCTGATAGGAAAAAATTTATAAACTAAAAAGGTCACAGAGGACCACAGAGATATTTGAGGTACACAGAGTTATCATTCTCTGTGGCTCTCAATTTGCTCTGTGGCCCTCTGTGACCGAATCAATGCTGAAAGTATAATTCTCTTTTCTTACATATTTATTCTCGAAGGATCTGCACGCCTCCAAAAACAACATCAATTTTAATATTCAAATGAGCAGAATCAGGATTAAAAGATTCACTGGTGTATGTTGAACTCCCGAAGACGGCAGTATTGCCATCGGGTAATTCTGCCCCGGCAAAAACGGCATCTGCATTGATTCTTACGGGCATATCGCGTTTTATTTTGATTTGTGAACCTCCAAAGACAGTTCCGATCTTTATATTTTTTGTTCCTTCACTCAGATCAATATCCCTGAAGTCGAAGACACCATGTGCAAAAACCACATTATACTCCGGATGTTCATAAGGAGGCGAAAAGAACCGTTCGCTGAAGATCACATCATTTGGTCCGCTTTTAAGGCTGAATAACCCGAAACTCCCGAATAAGATCCTTAATCCCAGATAGATAAACAGAAAAGCTATCAGGATTTTAAATACCGGGAAGTCAACATTGAAGACCACTTTAATGACAAGGGCTAATCCGATCAGGATCAGTATTGAACCCCAAAAAATTGCAGCACCCATTTTCATAGTTTTTAAATTAACAGATTAAAATTGCAATTCAAAATTAAACGAATAATGAACATCAGGCAAAAGAGATTTCGGTGAACGGGAGTAATATGCCGGTAAAAAGGTTCTTTGATGTTGGCTCTGGCTGTGTGTCCGGTTTTGTATTCCAAAAATGAAAGCATCAATTTTATCCGGGAATGGAAACTGCGAAATGTGGAAGGCCGAAATGTAAAATTCCCCCGAGTACTTGGGACAGGCGAATTTTTCTGCTGTTCTCAACGTTTTTGGAATGTGTCTGGTTAACAACTCCCGGGTACTCGGGACAATCGGACTTTTCTGACATACTCAGCGTTAGTGCAGTTGCCGGTTAACAACTCCCGATATGCCGTCGGGACAGGCGGAAGAACTTATTCAACTCTTATCAGGGTTGTAATCTTTCCCGGCATTATTAGAGGCTGTCTAAAAAGTCTATTAAAACATTTAACCACAGAGGAAACAGAGATTAAACAGAGTTCACAGAGGTTTGATATTAAGAAAGTTACTTCTCTGCGGACTCTGTGAAAACTCTGTGGACTCTGTGGTTTATACTACTTTTTAGACAGTCTCTTACTCATAGTTTGACCCCCTTCGGGAGTCATCAACCTTCAACCTGTAACTAAAACACACACAAATCCTCAACTCAAACCTTGAACTTTGAACCTTGAACCGGGAACTATTCCCCCTGCAACCTTTCCCTTCAAAATGTTGACATTAAAATACAATATGGTAGGATTATAATCATTAAAGTTTGTAACTTAAAACCGTCCTGTTACGTAAAAAAATTTATTCATTAAATCCTTGAATATGAAAAAATTTATACTCCTTTTGATATCTTTTTTTATTATATCACTTGCATACAGCCAGTGGTGTGTTACCACCTATCAGACAGGTAGCACAGGTATTACTTCTTCAGGAGCAAATATTTCAGTTCTTGAAATTGCCCCGAATGGTGATATCTGGTTCAATCTGTTATATGGCAGCGGATTAGGTTTCGGGCTCGGGAAAAAATCCGGGGAAGAATGGACAGGTTTTTATGACAAATCAGATATTACAAAACTAGGTCCAGCTGTAAACGCAATCGATTTCGACAAGCATGATAGTATCTGGGTGGGTACTGATTTTGGTCTTGCACAATTTAATGGGATTGATTCGACTGATTGGAGAATATTTAAAACACCTACACTAACAATTAACAAGGTTACTGCACTTAAAGTTGACCGTAATAATGTTAAATGGGTCGGATTAAGCAATGGTGATATAATGACTCTTGAGGACAATACATGGACCGTTTACGATGAGTATCATAACAGCGGGCAGATCAATGATATCGATACAGCCAAGGATGGATCCATGTGGATTGCAAAGAATGGTACACCGGGTGTGATCAAATATAAGGATGGCGAATGGACACCGTTCGACCAGTTTGAAGATATCCGGTCCATCACCACTGACCAGTTTGGACGGACACTTGTCCCTTCTGATGACAGCCTGATGGTTATTTTCAATGATGAAATTGTGAATATGATCAAGGCTGATACGAATATGAACATTTTATTTAAGAATGTGACATTATTTGATGTTGCAGTAGGCCCTGCAGGGCGTGTCTGGGTTTCATCGAATAAAGGTTTATTGTTGAAAGCCGGGGATTCTTTCCGGAGATATACCGCAACAAACAGTTCCCTGCCTGCACTATTTGCCTCATCCATTCCGTTGAAATTCGATGCGGAAGGTAATTTATGGTTTTCTTATTATTATAATCCAGGAGCAACCAGTTATCCGGGATTTGGGTATGTATACAGAAGTCAGGATATTGCTACAAATATAGCTATAGCAAATCAGCCTGCACCGGCGTTTTGCTATGGTGACAGTATTGTCCTTGATGCCAACGTGGATGCCAGCACATATGTCTGGTCTGACGGTACTGCAAACAGAACGGCCACTTTTTATGACAATGCTGAAGTGAATATTGCTTATGAAGGTGATAATAATTGCTATTTCTATGATACAATTCAGGTTATTGCCCAGCATGTTTATGAAGATGAAAAACCATGTGTGGTAACAGTCAGCAGCGATAATAAGAATCTGCTTGTATGGGAAAAAACGTCTGATGTCGGGACTGCATCCTATAATGTTTACAGGGAAGTCGCGACTGATTCTTTTAAGTGGATCGCGAATGTACCGGCCGGTAACCTCAGTGTTTTCCGGGATCCGAATGCTGATCCGAGAAAAAAGTCCTATAAATATAAAATTTCCAGTGTGGATACCTGCGGGAATGAATCGGGACAAAGCTTTTTCCATAAAACAATGCATATGACGATCAACCTGGGAGTTGACACAACCGAAGTCAATCTCATATGGCAGAATTATGAAGGATTCTCATTTTCTTATTATATAATTTATAAAGGGACCTCGGCAAATACTTTATTTCCAATCGATACCATTCCTGTTGATGAGAATACACTTACATACACTGATTATAATGTGATTGGACGTCATTATTACAGGATAGGAGTTGAATTACCGTTCACGTGTTTTCCGGCAGGGAATATCAAAGCCGAGTCCGGTCCGTACAGCCATTCCATGTCCAATATGGAAGACAACAGATTGCAGGATACCGGCTCAACGTATATCGATCCTCTGCCTTCCGAGATCCGTTCGTATCCCAATCCATTCAGTCACTGGACGCAGATTGACTTTGAAAATCCTGTCAAATATCCATATGAACTGCGGGTAACTGATATGAGCGGAAAGCTTGTACGGATGGTTGGTGATATACGGGATAATAAAGTGATCTTCCTTCGGAATGACCTGCCACAGGGATTCTATATGTTTGAGTTGAAGGGGGACAGGGTGTACAGGGGGAAGTTTGTAGTAAGATAGAAGATTTGATAATTTATTTAAGCCCCGCTGATAAAAGCGGGGTTTTTTAATTCGTTGTCCTGCCTGTCCGCACCGAACATTACATTCTGGCGGGTTGGGGTTGTGTGTTTAGGATGTTGAACACTCACCGGATGACTTCGATTCATTGATTAACCGGGAATCAATGTTGATTGTGATAATGATTATCCTGTTTGCATAATTGGTAAAACCTGACAGTCACCCGGTGAGTGTTTACCACAATCAGATCCCTGCTTTATGCTATCTTCAATGCTTTCTTTACCTTCTGCTTCAACAATGCCAGTTTGAGCACTTCCATCAGGTGAGTTACATAGTGCAGCTTCAGTCCTTTCAGGTATACCTCGTTAATTTCTTCAATATCCTTAAGGTTTTCCCTTGAAAGAATGATATCTGTGATATTGACACGTTTTGCTGCAAGGATTTTTTCTTTGATCCCTCCCACGGGGAGGACTTTACCGGTGAGGGTGATTTCACCGGTCATGGCTATATTTTTCTTCACTTTACGCTGGGTGAATGCCGATCCTATGGAAGTGGCCATGGCTATACCTGCCGAAGGACCATCTTTGGGAATAGCACCTTCAGGTACATGGATATGAACATTCCAGTTCTGGAAGATTTCGGGGTCCAGTTCTAATTGATTTGAGTGTGATTTGATATATTCAAGGGCGATGACTGCCGATTCCTTCATGACATCTCCCAGGTTTCCTGTAAGGGTTAAATTACCTTTTCCCTGGCTCAGGCTCGTTTCGACATTCAGGATCTCGCCGCCGTGTGAGGTCCAGGCAAGGCCTGTTACAATACCCGGGATTTCATTACCTTCATATTTATCCTTCAGGTATTTCGGCGGACCGAGGATCTCTTTCAGGTCACTGATTTGAAGGGGTTTCTGTGGTATTTCGTCAATGGCAATTTTTTTTGCCATAAACCGCAAGATCTTGGCAATCGTCTTGTCCAGTTGTCTGACACCCGATTCCCTGGTATGGTGTTCAATGATATATTCAAGGGTCCTTTTGGGGAAGGTGATATGGTTTTTAGTAAGGCCGTGAGCTTCCAGTTGTTTTGGTATCAGGTGGCGTTTGGCAATCTCGATCTTTTCTTCAACGATATAACCGGAAATATCAATAATTTCCATCCTGTCGATCAGTGCCGGATGAACTGTGGCAGTTGTGTTGCCTGTTGCGATGAACATTACCCTGGAAAGATCATATTCCAGTTCCAGGTAATTGTCGTAAAATGTACTGTTCTGTTCTGGATCAAGTACTTCCAGTAAAGCAGAAGCCGGATCACCATGAAAATCCCTGCCTACTTTATCAATTTCATCGAGCACAAAGACAGGATTGGAAGATTTTGCCTTTTTCAGGTTTTGGACAATCCTTCCCGGCATGGCGCCGATATAGGTTTTCCTGTGGCCACGAATCTCGGCCTCATCGTGCAATCCGCCAAGCGACATCCTGATATAGTTTCTTTTCAGGGCAGTGGCAATGGATTTACCGAGAGAAGTTTTTCCAACCCCGGGAGGGCCGACAAGACAAAGAATTGGTGATTTCATATCACCTTTCAGCTTCAACACGGCAAGGTGTTCCATGATCCTGTCTTTCACTTTTTCCAGACCGAAATGATCCCTGTCAAGTATCCGCTGGGCCCGTTTCAGGTTAAAGTTATCACGCGTATATTCTTTCCATGGTAGTTCAAGAAGAGTCTGCAGGTAATTAGCCTGAACTGAATATTCTGCCGATGCAGGGTTGATCCGTCTTAGTTTATCAAGCTCTTTTTGAAAAGTTTCCGCTGCTTCCTTTCCCCATTTTTTCTTCTCTGCCCTGGTT
>CAZGOR010000065.1:0-1770 GCA_964527875.1 uncultured Bacteroides sp.
GATTCAGGATAAACCCCAAGATTTTACAATCGAACAAGTAATTATATAGTTTTCTATATATCATAATAAAGATAAATACATTTTTATTGACTCTAATAATATTTTTTATAATTAATATTTCTTCAGACAAACATAGATGTAGCAATGCACTTTTTTAAATGTAGGCCCGGCTTTAGCCGGGCAAAATGACAAACTGTTTGAACCTATGGAGCCCCCCGAGGCCTCGGGGGGACATTCATCATACCAGCGCTGATGAAATGAGGACGTTTTCCATCCGGGACATTCAATACTTTGTTGATTCCTGTGGAGGACTATGATACACCTGAGCTTCATCATTTTGATATCGGCTGAGCGTATGCTATCACATCTTGGTCGGTTATTTCTTTATCACATAGAATGATCAGACGTTCCAGCACGTTTCTGAATTCCCTTATGTTACCGGTCCAGTTGATTTTTTTGAGTTCATCAATGGCTCCCTTGGTAATTGTTTTTTTCGCGGTACCATATTCGTTACAGATCTGTTCGTTGAAATAATCTGCAAGAAGCGGGATATCTCCTTTGCGTTCGTTCAGGGAAGGAACATTGATCAGGATTACACTGATCCTGTGATAAAGATCCTCCCGGAAATTATTTTTCTCTATTTCTTCTTTAAGGTCTTTATTTGTGGCGGCTATGATCCTGACGTCCACTACAATATCCTTATCACTGCCAACAGGTGTGATCCTGTTTTCCTGGAGAGATCTGAGGACCTTTGATTGTGCTGACAGGCTCATATCTCCAATTTCATCAAGGAAAAGGGTACCTCCATGTGCCTGTTCAAATTTTCCTTTCCGTTGTTTATGGGCAGATGTAAATGCCCCTTTTTCATGTCCGAATAATTCACTCTCTATGAGTTCTGACGGGATTGCCGCACAGTTGACTTCAACGAAGGGATAATCAGCCCGTGTGCTTTTCTCATGGAGCCATCTTGCAACAAGTTCCTTGCCCGTACCGTTGGCTCCGGTAATAAGTACTCTTGCATCAGTAGGAGCAACTCGGTCGATCATTTCCTTTACCTTTTTCATGGCCGGAGATTCCCCGACCATTTCATATATTTTGCTCACCTTTCGTTTAAGGACCTTTGTTTCAGTAATAAGATCCGTCTTTTCCATCGCATTGCGAATGATAATAAGCAGCCGGTTCAGATCGGGTGGTTTCTCAATGAAATCAAAGGCTCCCTTCTTAATTGCTTCAACAGCCGTTTCGATCGTACCATGACCGGAGATCATAATGACCGGAACATCACGGGAGATATCCTGTATTTTGGTGAGTACCTCCAGGCCATCCATTTCAGGCATCTTGATATCACACAAGACCGCATCATAAACGTTTTCCCGGAATAATTCAATACTTTCGGGACCATTTGATGCGAGATCGACTTCAAGTCCTTCATGCTCGAGTATATCCTTAAGGGTTATGCGGATACTCTTTTCATCGTCGATAACTAGAATCTTAGCCATCCTGAATAAAATTTAACCACAAAGGTACACAAAGGGTGTCACAAAGGACACCAAGGATCAAATCAGACTCCTTTGTTCACCTTTGTGATGTCCCCTGCCTGCCGGCAGGCAGGTTTGTGTTCCTTTGGGGTTAAGTAAATAACTATGGAAATAAATATTCTAAATATGAAAAATAGTTTTAAAAATACAGTTCGGCTATAAATTTAAATAACAGATACCACATAATAACATATTACTATTGTAATGATATAAAAAATTAAGTTTTATATCT
>CAZGOR010000065.1:1780-13278 GCA_964527875.1 uncultured Bacteroides sp.
TTCCATACATTAAAATGCCGGTCCGGTATATTTTGCCTGCCATCCATGTTGTGGCAAGAAAGAACAGGATCAAGAGAGCGGCTGACAGGTAAATTTCATGATAAGGTACACCGAATGGTATTCTGGCCATCATGACTATTGGTGAGGTAAAAGGAATAATTGAAAACCAGAAGGAAACGGGACTGCCCGGATTATTTATTGCGTTTACCAGTACTATCAGTGCGAGGATCAGCGGTATAAGGATAGGGAAAATAAACTGTTGTGTTTCGGTTTCAGCATCTACTGCTGAACCTATAGCTGCAAAGAGGGAAGCATACAAAAGGTAACCACCGAGAAAAAAGAACAGGAAAGATCCTATTACAACAACAAAATCGATGTTTTTCAAGGTACTCAGGGCGGATTTTAATTCTTCAATTTCCTGGCTTGTTGCCTGTGATTGATTTTCAACCGGACTTGCTGTCATGATATCATTCGCTACGACCTGTTCCGTTGGGGTTAATCTGAATTCAGGAAAAAACATGGTTTGGGCAATGGTCACGAGTATAAAGGTTGAGATGATCCAGATAAACAGCTGGGTAAGACCCACAAATGCAATTCCAATAATCTTTCCCATCATCAGTTGAAAGGGCTTAACTGATGAAACGATAATTTCCACGATCCGGCTTGTTTTTTCCTCCATCACACCGCGCATTACCTGAGTGCCAAGAAACATAAGGAACATATACATTAAAAAGCCACTCACATAACCGAGTGCCATCATGATTCCCGTGTTGCTTTCCTTTTCTTCGCCTTCTGGTGATAGTTTAATGGTCCTCACATTGATCTGGGTCTTTACTGAAGTCAGGATTTCATCCAGGTTTTCAATTTCGTAGGTTTTTAATTTCTGATCCCTGATATATTCTTCAATGTATTTGCTGATGTGCATTTTGGTGGCAAGGTTGGGTTGTTTCTCAGAATAAAGAATGACGGAGTTGGGATCATATGCCACAATATGAGATATATACAATATTCCAAAATATCCAAGATCGCTAAAATTCTCCTTCAGACTGTTCAGGGATGTATTTTCAAGGTAATCAAATTTAAGGTATTCAGTTTCGGGGATTGCATTCCTGAACAGGTATGAACTATCGATAATGGCAATTTTTTTTACGTCTGTTTCTTCAACCTGTGCAAGCCATGCAGGGACGATCATCAATGCTGCGAACAACACCGGACCCAGAATAGACATAATAATAAATGATCTTTTCCGGACCCTGGTGATATATTCCCTCGCGATGATGATAAATATTTTTTTCATTCCGTTCTTTTTTTTCCTTTTCTGACAATATTGATAAAGATATCATGCATACCTGGCAATTCTTCGTTGAATGAAACGATCGTAACCTCCGGGATCAGTGCAGCCAGCAGTTGGTTAGCCGATGACTCATCCAGCACTTTGATCCTGGTTAATTCATGGTCATCCTGCTTAACGGCAGATAATATTTCGAAATGATGATTTAATGCTTTCCTGATTTTATTGGTATCTCCCCTGAAGCTAACTTGAAATATATTTGATCTGAATTGCTTGCGGATATCATTTATATTTCCCTCAACAAGTTTGGTCCCTTGATCGATCAGGGTAATATGATCGCAGAGTTCCTCAACGGATCCCATATTGTGGGTTGAAAAAATGATCGTGGTTCCTCCCTCTTTCAGTGTAATGATCTCATTTTTGATGAGGTCTACATTAATGGGATCGAAGCCGCTGAATGGTTCATCGAAGATAAGAATGTCAGGCTGGTGAAGAATGGTTACAATGAATTGAAGTTTTTGTTGCATGCCTTTTGAAAGTTCTTCTACATTCCTGTTCCACCATAAGAGGAGATCAAATTTTTCAAACCAGTATCGGAGTTTTTTGACAGCTTCATTTTTGGACATTCCTTTAAGCTGGGCCAGATAAATAGCATGTTCACCTACTTTCATTTTTTTATAAAGACCTCTCTCCTCGGGCAGATAACCGATATTAAAGATATTTTCCGGTAATAGTTTATGTCCGTTAAAAAACAATTCACCATCATCAGGTGCGGTAATCTGGTTGATGATCCTTAGAAGTGTTGTTTTACCCGCGCCATTAGGACCAAGAAGACCGTAAACACTTCCTTTCGGGACAGAGATTGAGACCTTGTCGAGTGCGAGGTGGTTTGCAAATCGTTTGACTACGTTAACAGCTTTGAAAATTTCCATAAATGATTTTTTAAGAACAAAATGTTATTCTGGTAAAATCATTTTATTCTTACTTAAAATAATTTTTCATTCTATCAAAGAAATTTTTATCCATTGCACCCGGCTTGGGTTTAAAATTATTTGATTTTGATAGTTTTTCCAGTAAGTTTTTTTCTTCGCGTGATAATTCTTTAGGGATCCAGACATTGATGCTTACAAGCAGGTCTCCTTTCCCGTAACCATTTACATCAGGGAGGCCTTTATTTCTCAGTCTGAGTATTCTACCTGGTTGTGTCCCGGGCTCAATCCGTATTTTGACTTTACTATTTACTGTAGGGATCTCAACGGCTGCACCCAGGGCGGCTTCAGGTATGCTGAGATGAAGGTTATAAAGCAGGTCATTTCCGTCCCGGATCAGCTCGGGATGTTCTTCTTCCTGGATGACAACCAGAAGGTCTCCGTTCACTCCCCCTCTTCTGGCGGCATTTCCTTTGCCGATGATATTTAATTGTATTCCTTCTCCAACGCCGGCCGGGATGGTGATGGGGATAACTTCTTCACTTTTTACGATTCCCTCACCGAAACATTTTGGACATTTATCGGTTATAATTTTCCCTTCTCCATTACAGGTCGGACATGTTGAAGTAGTTTGCATCTGGCCCAGAAATGTACTGGTTACACGGGTAACCTGTCCCGTACCACGGCAGGTGGAACAGGTAGAATATCCCGAAGCATTCCTGGCACCGGTACCATTACAGGCATCACAGGCAATATACTTGGAGACTTTGATTTTTTTACTGACTCCGGCTACGATCTCCTGGAGGTTCAATTTAACTTTAACCCTGATATTTGATCCCTTGTTTACTGTTCTTCTTCTGGAAGATCTGCCGGTAAAACCGCCGAATGGACCAAAAACATCCCCAAATATATCCCCGAAATTGGCAAATATATCATCGATGGTCATTCCGCCACCAAAACCACCTCCGGCTTCTCCTGCAACTCCTGCATGCCCGTATTTATCGTAACGGGCCCGTTTATTGTCGTCTCTCAGGACCTCATATGCTTCGGCAGCTTCTTTAAACTTCTCTTCCGCTTCTTGATCACCCGGATTTTTATCAGGATGGTATTCCAGAGCCTTTTTCCGGTAAGCTTTTTTTATCTCATCTTTTGAAGCATTACGGGAGACCTGAAGAACATCATAATAATCTCTTTTTGCCATTTATTGGTCCTTGGTTTGTGGGAAATGGAAGATTTATTCCCCCACAACAACTTTAGAATATCTTATTACTTTATCATTCAATTTATAGCCTTTCTCGATCACGTCTACAACTTTTCCCTTCAGCTCATCTTCCGGTGCCGGAATTTTTGTGACAGCATCATGCAGGTCGGTATCGAATTCTGTGTGAAGTACCTCAATTTCCTCTACACCCTGCTGGCTCAGATATTCTTTGAATTTATTATAAATGAGTTCTATACCTTGTTTGACTGCATCAATGTCCTGGGTGTCTTCCATTGACTTCATTGCCCTTTCAAAATCATCGATAACCGGCAACATCTGCGACAGGATTTCGATGCCGGCATATTTGCTCATTTCAATTTTTTCTTTCAGCGTTCTTTTTCTGTAATTATCGAAATCAGCGGATAACCTTAAATATTTCTCCTCCTGTTCCTGAAGTTTCTTTTTAAGTTCTTTTTCCTTCGATATTTTTTTCTGTCTGGCTTCAGTAGTTTTTTGTTTATTTTTCTCTTCATCCGCAGAAGTTTCTTCCTTAGTTCCGGTATTAAGCTCTTCTGCAGTTTCCTCCTTTTGTTTATCGGTCATTTCCTTTTTTGTCATAATGAAATGTGATTAAGTTAACATGAGTATTGTTCTGGTGCCTTTCTACAAATGTTCTGCCAATTCGGACAACAGGACAAAATGGCATATTAATTGATCCTGGTGATGGATGCCCCGATATTATTCAGGCGGGTATCAATATTTTCGTAACCTCTGTCAATTTGTTCAATATTATGGATTGTACTTGTACCGTCAGCTGAAAGGGCTGCGATCAGTAATGCAACGCCTGCCCTGATATCGGGAGAACTCATGGTGGTGGGTCTTAAATTGTATTGTCTGTTAATACCGATGACTGTTGCCCTGTGTGGATCGCACAAGATGATTTGCGCACCCATATCGATCAGTTTATCAACAAAAAACAATCTGCTTTCGAACATTTTCTGGTGTATCAGCACACTGCCTTTTGCCTGGGTGGCTATGACCAGGAAAATACTTAAAAGGTCAGGTGTAAGACCTGGCCAGGGTGCATCGGCGATGGTCATGATAGATCCGTCGAGAAAAGTTTCTATCTCATAATGATCGAGGGCCGGGATATAAAGATCATCCGTCCTTTCTTCAAGCCTGATGCCGAGCCGGCTGAATGATTGAGGGATCATTCCAAGGTTCTTTAAAGAAACATTTTTCAGGGTAATATCAGACCTGGTCATTGCTGCCATACCAATGAAACTGCCAACTTCAATCATATCTGGCAGTAAAGTATGTGTACAACCCTGCAATTCCTTTACACCATTAATTGTAACCAGGTTTGAACCCACACCGGAAATTTTTGCTCCCATGCTGATCAGCATCCTGCAAAGTTGTTGAATATATGGTTCACAGGCAGCATTGTAAATGATTGTACGGCCTTTTGCCATCACGGATGTCATGATGATATTGGCCGTACCGGTTACAGATGCTTCATCCAGAAGCATATATGTTCCCTGAAGATTTTCAGCTTCAACATGATAAAAATTGGTTAAGGGATTATAATCAAATTTTGCACCCAGGTTTTGAAAACCCAGGAAATGGGTGTCAAGTCTTCGGCGGCCAATCATGTCTCCTCCGGGACGGGGAATAAAACCTTTTCCAAACCTGGACAACAATGGTCCAAGTATCATGATTGATCCTCTGAGACTGGAACTGATCTCCCGGAATTCCTCTGTTTGCATGTAATCAATGTCAATCTTTTCAGCGCGGAAAGTATATTCATGATCACCGGTAAGTTTAACATCCACCCCCATTTTATCTATGAGCCTGATCAGGTTGTTGACATCCTGTATATCGGGAACATTTTTAATGACCACCGGTTCCGCTGTCAAAAGACTGGCACTGATAACCTGAAGGGCTTCATTTTTAGATCCCTGAGGATGAAGATCTCCCTGAAGGGATTCTCCACCATTTATTATAAACGTGCCCATATGGTGGGAATGATTGAGAAGTATTGCAGATTTAATTATTTCTTACCCTGAATACGCTTTTTCTTATTTTTTGCTAGTATATCCCTGGTATCGGATAATTTTATATCATTTTCAATGACGATCTTCCCATCTGAAAGTTTACGTAAGTCATCGAATATAATATCATCGTTAACTGTTTCCCGGTTCCAGGTCAGGTAACATTTCTTCATATGATTGGCAATGAGGCGGATAAGTATGTCCCGTTCCTTTCCTTCAGGATAAACAGCCGCCTTCTTTATCATTAATTCAATAATCTTTCCGTAATGTTTGTACTTGATATCATAATTACTGTATGGGATTGGCCTTGGTTTTTCGTAAAGAACTTCCGGGGTTGGTTTTTCATATGGTGAATCAATATCAAGATTAAAATCAGACATGATGAAAAGATGGTCCCATAACTTATGTTTGAAATCGGCGACATCACGAAGGTGGGGATTTAAATTACCCATGATATATATGATGGATCTGGCAGCTTTATTCCTTTCTTCACGGTCCTCAATGCTCATGAGATATTCGACCATTTTATATACATTACGCCCGTATTCGGGGAGTACCAGTTTCTTCCTCTGTGTGTTGTAATCGTAATTCATGATTTTAATTTTATGCAAATCTAATTCAATTGGTTATCGTATTCAAAGAAATTAATAAAAAAATTATTCAATAGACTTCACGATCCTCAGTTTAGCAAATTTCAGCAACAACTGTTTCTGGCCGGCAGAATGGAAAAAAACAGTAGCTTTTTTATTCGGAAAATCACCTTCGAGATTCAGTACCTTGCCTTTGCCAAATCGCTGGTGTTCAACTTCCATTCCAACCTGTATTTTTGAAGGATCGTCAAAATGAAAAGAAGCAGGCTGGTTCCCGGGATCGGTTATTTGGCGGGTTGCTTTGGATTTTCCTGAAATTGTGCTGTCACCGGAAGGATTAATATTATCATTGTTCGTTTGGAGAATGGCCCGCTTTCTGTACTTGCTTTTAATCTTATTGTAAGCATCATTTTCTTGATTGTAGGAGATCATTTGAACAGGTATCTCAATATATTCGGGTTCAATTTCCTGCAGGAACCGGCTGGGAGTGCAACTGTTCAATATACCCCATTTATATCTTGATTCCGCATAGCTCAGGATCACTTTTTTCATTGCACGGGTAATACCAACGTAAAAAAGCCTTCTTTCTTCTTCCATTTCCTCTCTAACAGATACGGAGAATTTTGAAGGAAAGAGATCTTCTTCAAGACCTGTGATAAAAACATATTTAAACTCAAGGCCCTTGGCTGAGTGAACAGTCATGATCGTCACCTTGTTTTGATCTCCGTTTTTATCAGTATCAAGATCAGTCAGTAAAACCACGGTCTGAAGATAAGCATCAAGAGTTGTTTTCTTACCCTCTGACTGGCTCTCAGTAAATTCCCTGATCCCGTTCAATAGTTCCTGGATGTTTTCATATTTGCTGAGGTTCTCAGGGGATTTTTCATAGTGGAGATCTTTAAGGATACCGGATGATTCAACAATGGTAAAAGCCAGGTCAAATGCTTCCATATGTGAAAGGTTTTCCCTGAAAGTCGAGATCAGATGATAAAATCTTTCCAGTTTTCCAATGGTACCCCTGTTAAAATATTGGGTGTAATCACTGATTTCTGAGAGAATGTCCCAGATATTCTTTCCGGTCTTTTCACTTAATCCTTCCAGTTTCGATATTGTGGTGGTTCCGATGCCCCTCGTGGGATAATTTATGATTCGTAAAAGGGCTTCTTCATCATAAGGATTAACGGTTAATCTGAAATAAGCAAGAATATCCTTGATTTCCTTACGCTGGTAAAATGAAAGACTGCCATAGATTTTGTAAGGGATATTCAATTTTCTCATTGCTTCTTCGAAAATCCTTGATTGCGCATTGGTCCTGTAAAGAACAGCGAAGTCCTTATAATGCAATTGTTCAGTATACATGATATCCTGAATCAGATTGGAAACCAGGTATCCTTCCTCATTATCGGTTGCAGCTCTCATGAGATGGAGCTTTTCACCTGGTTCATTCCCTGACCAGACCTTTTTACTGATCTGATCTTTATTTTTGGATATCAGGCTGTTGGCTGCATCAATAATATTTTTTGTAGACCTGTAATTTTGTTCAAGTTTAAATAATTTATAGCCTTTATAGTCATGCTGAAAGTTAAGTATATTCTCGATCCTTGCCCCCCGGAAAGAATAAATGCTCTGTGCGTCGTCACCCACCACACAGATATTTTTATGTATTGCCGCCAGCTGGTTGATGATCATATACTGGACATAATTGGTATCCTGATATTCATCAACAAGGATATAGTTGAATAACTTTTGGTATTTCTCAAGAATGTTATGATGATCACGAAAAAGAATGTAAGTATTCAGAAGAAGATCATCAAAGTCCATGGCATTGGCCTTTTTCAGTCTGACAGCATATTTTGTATAAATGTCGGCAATTTGCGGCTTGCGGGCCCGTTTATCCTGTTCAATCAACTGGTTGCTTCCCAGGTAGGCTTTAGGGGTGACCAGGTTATTCTTGGCAAAAGATATTCTCCCGGTAATTTCTCCGGCCTTATAGACCTGATCATCAAGGTTCATCTCTTTGATGATCGTATTTATCAAGTTCTTTGAATCGGTTTTGTCATAGATGGTGTAACTGGAGGGGTAACCGAGCAGATGTCCTTCAATGCGGAGAATTCTGGCGAAGATAGAGTGGAACGTGCCCATCCAGAGGTTTTTTGCCAGATCTTCTCCGACAAGTTTCCCGATCCGTTCCTTCATTTCCCCGGCAGCTTTGTTTGTAAATGTAAGGGCAAGGATAGAGCCGGGTCTGATACTATGACTGAGCAGATGTGCAATACGGTAAGTAAGTACACGGGTTTTCCCGGAACCAGCCCCTGCAATGACAAGGGCAGGTCCTTTGAAATCCTCAACCGCGGCCCGCTGAGCCTCATTCAGATCATTAAGGTATCCTCTCACAATTTTGTTCCTCCTTTAACAACCTGCTAAATTAATAATTAATAAATTATTCAAACATCAATTGCCGTCAGCTAAAGCTGACCGCTAATTGATATCAGCAATTGATATCTTTATTATATCTTTGTCAAGTTTAATTTCCACATAATAAAACATCAAGATCACAGTTATCTTAAAACAACTCTGACATCAGTATACCGGGTTTATGGAACGATCCAGGCATTACTTTTTCAAAAGCTTTCTATTTACTTTATCCACTTTTCTGGTATTTATCGGTCATATTTCCGGTCAAATTTCATCTCCCGGTTCAAATTATTCTGACACTATTGATTATCCGGATTTTGATGGGATTGATATGTACTATGTTTTCCATACTCCTGAGGATAGCAAAGATCCTGTTTATGGCAGACTGACAGCTGTGCCTCCCGGAGGAACGGCAGGCTGGGATTTTGAATGGAGCCGGTATGATACAATGATTGCTGATTTTTCTGTTCCATTCCTTACCGATACAGGAGTCTCATCATCAAGTGCCGGCAATCTTGAAGCGGGTGGGTATAGGGTTCATATCCAATCTGCTGATATTGATACATTTTTCAGGGCATGGGTTTTTATCAATAATCCGGTAGTTGAGGTGGAAAAAAATACTGAAGGAAAACTTAAAGATATCAAATCTACTTGTGACTATATCCAGCTTGATGGGACCATTCAGGCTGATGTTCACTATTATTATGATCCTTTAACAGGTAAGAAGGACTCATTGCCAAACGGGATGCGTTTTCTCTGGACCTCCGATAATCCGGATGTAACCATACCTGCTCCGTCTTACTGGCTAAATCCAAGACTTGGGAGTGATCTGCCTTCAAAAGATACCTGGTTTATTCTGACTGCTGTTGACAGTTTCGGGTTGTCCCGCGATGATTCTGTTTATTATGAGACTGTTCACACCAAAGCCGAATTTTCCCTGTTATATGAAGATTCGGTGGATCAATGGGTGGAAGAACCTGATGAAAGGGATGCCCCCTTAACGGTCGGGTTTGTGAATCTTTCAGAAAATGGAGAAGAGTTTCAATGGACATTTATCGACAGTGCCAAAGCGGGTGATATCGGGGAAGAGTTCAGTTATGATAGCGAAGATACCCTTGAATTCACTTATTATATACCCGGTTATTATTATCCAAAGCTGACCTCAATCAGTGAAGAGGGTTGTGCGGATTCATTTCCCAATCCATTACAGGGTGAACCGATACAGGAGATATATGTTGAACCATCGAAACTGGAGGTTATGAATGTTTTTACTCCAAATGATGATAATGTGAATGATTATTTTACTGTCGATGCCAGGTCACTCCGCCAGTTTCGCATCAGTATTTATAACCGCTGGGGCAGACTTGTATACCGCCACGAACAGACTGATGAAAAGTTTGAATGGCTGGGCTGGGATGGAACCATTGACGGTAAGGGAAAATCAAAAGCTGAGCCGGGCGTATATTATTATATCATCGAAGCGCTGGGCTGGGATGCAGAAAAATACCGGGGTGGGGTATACAGGGGATTCTTTTACCTTATCCGCAACAAAAACGATTTGATCTTTTAACGATTGGATTACTACTCTTCATCCTGTTTTTCTTCGTATGCTTTGAGTAACTGTTCCTGCACATCAGACGGTACCTGGGCATACTCGAGGAATCTCATCGTGTATATAGCCCTTCCGTTTGTCAGTGAACTGAGTGCGGTGGAATATTTATCCATTTCAGCCAGGGGTACTTTCACTGATATTTTCTCAAATCCTTTCTCGCTGGTCATTCCCATAACAATTGCACGGCGGGTTTGCAAATCACTTATCACATCACCCATTTTTTCTCCGGGTACCAGAACCTCCAATTCATATATTGGTTCAAGGATCTTGGGGGCAGCATTTCTGAAGGCTTCTCTAAAGGCATTCCGGCCGGCAAGTTTGAAAGAAATTTCATTTGAGTCGACCGGATGCATTTTGCCATCATAGATATAAACTTTGATATCACGGGCATAAGATCCTGTTAACGGGCCTTCTTCCATTTTTTCCATGACCCCTTTCATGATAGCAGGCATAAATCTTGAATCAATTGAGCCGCCCACAATACAATTATGAAATACAAGTTTCCCACCCCAGGAAAGATCGATCTCTTCCTTGTCCCTGATAGAAAGTTTGATGTCTTTGCCATTTAACTTAATAACGCTGGGATCCGGAGCGCCCTCAAGATAGGGTTCGATGATCATATGTACTTCACCGAATTGTCCGGCACCGCCGGATTGTTTTTTATGACGGTATTCAGCCTGGGCAACCTTCGTGATCGTTTCACGATAAGGTATCCTGGGTGATATAAACTGGGTGCCAATTTTGAAAGTATTATCAAGATGCCATTTGACAATATTTAAGTGATGCTCACCCTGTCCGCTTACAATGATTTGTTTGAGCTCTTTTGAGTATTCAACAACGACTGTAGGATCTTCTTCATGTATCCGGCTTATAGACTCACCAAGTTTTTCCTCATCTCCCTCGGTCAAAGGTTTAATGGCTGTCCTGAATTTTGGCTCAGGAAAGGTGACAGGCTCAAATTCAAAAGAAGTCGGGCCGGCTGTTAATGTATGGTTTGTTTTGGTGTTCTTCAGTTTAACAGTGGCCCCGAGATCACCGGCTGTCAGTTTGCTCACTTTATTCCTTTTCTTACCAGCTATGACAAATAGTTGGGATAGCCTTTCTTTGGTTCTTGTATTGTTATTCATAAGGTCATCACCTTCATTGATCTCACCTGACATGATCCTGAAATAATTGATCTCACCGATATGGGATTCATATTCTGTTTTGAATACAAACAATGTGGGATTTCCTGAGGGTTCACATTTAATATCCTTGTCATCGATGGTTTTTTCACCCGGTGTGTCGCAGGGAGAAGGGAAGACATTGGTGATGAACTCCAGCAGGCGGCCAACGCCCATATTATTGCTGGCAGCTATACACAGGAGCGGGCTGATCCCGTTTTCGATCAAACCCGCGGTGATCCCTTT
>CAZGOR010000066.1:0-7112 GCA_964527875.1 uncultured Bacteroides sp.
TGCAGACTTAGTTCAGTAACCACGGGATTGAGAGGGATCATGTTTTCAAGGATAAAAATCATTTTTCTATATTTGCCGGTGTCATTGACAACATCCTTATTGGTGCTGTCATGTATCGTTTCCTGCAAACCTGTTTCTGTAATCTCCATTGACGTACTAGAACCTGCTGAGGTTACCATATCTTCCTATATCGAAACAATTGAATTTGTAAACAGGAGTTATCCGCCATGGCTTGCAAAAGATCCTTCTGACACAGCAAGAAGACCTGTCGAGGATTTGTTTATTATTGATACGATTATAAGCAATAAACTTTTTCTGGGATTGAATGAGGCGATGAGTATTTCTCCTTTGTTTGATCTTGGGGATCAACCGGTATATATACTTCGCAGATATGATAGTATAAGGTTTCCGGAACCATTAAATGAAAAAAAAATTATTTATATATGTGATACAATTTTTACTGACTGCCTGATATCTTTGGAAGGGTATTTTGTTTCAGACACACTTTATTATTTTTATAATTCTGATTATCATCTGTATGAAGTTGTTTATATGTTGTCAGGAAAAATACATTGGAGGATTTATGACGGTATTTATGGTTTGGTTTTGGATGACTTCTATATCAATGACACGATGGAATGGACTGTTCAGGAAGATTCCTACGAGGAAGGTTTATGGGAATTACCGGAAGCAGTTGATGCATATCGTGAATATGCTTATCAGGCAGGTTATAAATATGGGGGACGGATAAACCCGGAATGGTACCAGGTTCAAAGATTTTATTACCGTACCGGTAGCCGTGAGATGATGAAAGCTGCAAAACTGGCTGATAATGACCAGTGGGAAGAGGCACTGAAGCTCTGGAAATCTTCTTCGGAGTCTGAAAATAAAATGATAGCAGCTAGAGCTTCCTTTAATGTTGCCCTCTATTTTGAAATGAATGACCGGATTATTCCGGCAATTGACTGGGCTACAAAAGCCTATGATCAGGATCAGAATGAATATGCCAAACAGTATATCGAGATCCTGGAACAAAGAAAGCTGAATAAGCTGAAGCTTCAGCAACAAATGCCAACGGAAGAAATTCCGTAAGTTCTGTTAATTGTAAAAAAGCACAGGGTGTCTTGAGAAGCAGCAGGATTTAAAGTGCGATTGTATATTGTTCTTATCGTTTCTATTGTTCCTGTTGTTTAAATGTTTTAAATTTTTACAAGTTGTTATGATTGACATAATTTAACAGTTTAGATGATCGAGACAACTGGGGCAATTGGAATAATTACGACCACGTTACCCTGAAACCCTGCAACCCTCACACACTAAATCCTAACCCACACACCTTTAGCCTTAATATTGATTTTATTAATTGATACAGTATTATGAAACCTGAAGTGTTATTCTACATCATTGTGGGTATCGTCATATTCAGTTATGTCCTCGGACGCTTTCTTGAATATTTGAATTCGACGCGATACAACGAGAAACTACCTGATGAAGTTAATGATGTATATGATCAGGGTCAGTATCAAAAATCCCAGGCTTATAAGAAAGTCAATTATAAGTTCTCTATTTTGACGAGCACTTTCAGCCTGATGTTGATCCTTGCAATGTTTTTCCTGGAAGGTTTTGCTTTTGTTGATCATCTGGCCCGGTCTCTGACTTCAAATCCTATACTGATGGCAATTATTTTCTTTGGAATACTGATGTTTGCTTCCGATCTGATTAATATTCCTTTTAATTTGTATGATACATTTGTTATTGAAGAGAAGTTTGGTTTCAATAAAACAACACCCCGAACCTTTGTCCTGGATAAGATAAAGAGCTGGTTACTGGGAGCTCTGATCGGCGGGGGAATATTATCAGTCGTGATATGGTTTTACCAGCTTACAACCATTTATTTCTGGATTTTTGCCTGGATTTTTTTCAGTTTGTTTTCAATTTTCATGACAATGTTTTATTCAACGCTGATTGTACCGCTTTTTAATAAGCAGACTCCTCTTGAGGAGGGTGAATTACGTGAAAGGATCACGAAAATGAGTGAGAAAGTTGGATTCAAATTAAGCAATATCTATGTCATTGATGGTTCAAAAAGATCAACAAAAGCTAATGCATACTTCAGTGGAATTGGAGCTAAAAAGCGTATCGTTCTGTTCGATACGCTTATCGATGAACTTTCCCAGGATGAAATAATTGCTGTTCTGACTCATGAAATTGGGCATTATAAGAAGAAACATACCCTTACCAATGTTATCCTTTCGATTGTTAACACGGGTATTATCCTTTATATTTTTTCACTCTTTGTGGGAAATCCATTGCTTTCAGAAGCACTTGGTGTTGAAAAGACAAGTTTTCATATTGCCCTGATAACCTTTGGATTTCTTTACAGTCCCATCTCAACCATTCTGGGACTCGGGATGAACATTGTATCAAGAAAGCATGAATACCAGGCCGACCGGTTTGCAGGAGAAAAATTCAAATCCAAAGCTCTGATCGATGCCCTGAAGAACCTGTCAAGAAAAAATCTGAGCAACCTGACACCACATCCGGTGTATGTATGGTTTAATTATTCTCACCCGACGTTATTGCAAAGAATCCGGGCGTTAAAGAATGTTTAACCACAGCGAAATAAACAATAATGTATGAAATTAACATTTCGAATAAAATAATACTTTTGCATAAATTTCATAAATGCCTCCTTAGCTCAGTGGTAGAGCAGCTCACTCGTAATGAGCAGGTCGTGGGTTCAAATCCCATGGGAGGCTCACACTCACACCTGCAAGCGGGAGTAGCTCAGGGGTAGAGCATCAGCTTCCCAAGCTGAGGGTCGCGGGTTCGATTCCCGTTTCCCGCTCTTAAAAAAATGAAGCCCGCCTGTTGTTTGGCAGCAGGCGGGCTTTATACGCAATATTTTATGAAAGCTGAAATCATCACAATAGGAGATGAGATACTGATCGGCCAGGTGATCGATACAAACTCTGCCTGGATGGCTGAATCCTTGAATAGTATTGGTATCAGTATTGTTCGGATCACATCCATTACAGATAATACGGAAGCAATACGGAATGCCCTGAATGAAGCTTTTACCAGGACAGATCTGATATTGATTACAGGTGGACTGGGACCAACAAGGGATGATGTTACCAAAAATTCTATAACTGACTTTTTTGGGAGTAAACTTGTACGGAATGAGGATGCCCTGAAAAGAATAAAAGCATTTCTGCGCTCACGGGGAGTTTTTTTAAACAAAGAGAATATTGATCAGGCTCTTTTACCTGATAACTGCAATATCATTCCGAACCGCTGCGGTAGTGCGAGTGGTATGTGGTTTAAGAAAAATGGCAAAGATTTTATTTTTATACCCGGGGTACCTTATGAGATGAAAAGTATGATGACCGGCTATATTTTACCTGAACTCAGAAAATTATATGATCTTCCGGTAATCATTCATAAAACAATCATTACTCAGGGTATAACGGAATCTCATCTTGCAATAAAACTGTCAGATTTAGAGTTAAGCCTTCCGGATGAGATCAAACTATCCTATTTGCCATCACCTGGTTTTGTCAGGTTACGGCTTTCCATTAAGGGGAAGGAAAAAGACAAAACCGAAGCATTGATTGGTGATGCACTTGAAAGACTTATTGTTTTGATATCTGAATACATCACCGGATTTGAGAATGAAAGTATTGAGAAACTGATCGGGAAAATGCTTTCTGAGAAACGATTAACCCTGGCAACAGCTGAAAGTTGCACAGGAGGATATATCGCACAACTAATTACTTCGGTTCCCGGAAGTTCAAGATATTTCACCGGATCGGTTGTTGCTTATTCAAATGATATAAAAGAAAGAGTTCTGGGTGTAAGCAGAGAATCACTTGAAAAACATGGGGCAGTGAGTGAAGCTGTGGTCAAAGAAATGGCACTGGGTATTATGAAATTGTATCAGTCCGATTTTGTTGTTGCTACTTCAGGTATTGCGGGACCGGATGGAGGGACTGTGGAAAAACCAGTGGGAACAACATGGATTGCGGTGGCCTCAGACAGACATGTCGTAACAGAAAAATACCTTTTTGGTAGTCTGCGCTCGATCAATATTCAGAGAGCATCCCTTATGGCTCTGAATATGTTGAGGAAGTTAATCATAAGCGAAAAATAGTTAAAAATAAATTTGATTAATTCGACAAAAATCACGTATTTTGCGAACTGTTTTTTAAGATGATATAAAAATTGTTAGAGATGGCACATGTTTGTCAGATAACAGGTAAAAGTATGATGGTCGGGAATAACGTGTCACATTCAAAAAGAAGAACCAAAAGAAGATTTTACCCGAATCTGTTCAATAAGAAATTTTATCTTGTTGAGGAAGATCGTTGGATTAAACTGAGAGTATCAGCGGCAGGGATCAGAACGATCAATAAAAAAGGGCTGAAGAATGCATTGGATAAAGCTGTTGAAAAAGGATATATCAAAAGTTATTAAAAGACAGAAAGAAAATGGCTAAGAAAGGTAATCGCGTTCAGGTTATTTTGGAATGTACGGAGCATAAAGATAGTGGGATGCCCGGAACATCAAGATATATTACAACAAAGAACAGGAAAAATACGCCTGATCGACTGGAAAGGAGAAAATATAATCCGATACTGAAAAAATATACCATACACAAGGAGATAAAATAAACTGATTCATGGCAAAGAAAGCTGTAGCCACCTTACGTTCAGGTGTTGGTAAGAATTTTTCACATGTCATAAAAATGGTGAAATCTAAAGAAACCGGCACGTATATCTTTAAGGAAGAAATTGTCCATAATGACCATATCGACGATTTTTTCAATAAAAAAGAATCCGAAGAGTAAAACTTTATAACATTATGATGATGATCTAAAGCTTTCCTGCATCAGGAAGGCTTTTTTTGTTGGAATGATGGAATACTGGAATATTGAAATGATAGAATTGTGTGAAAACTTAGTACTTTGAACCTTGAACTTAGAACAGTTCTCCGCTCAATATTCCATTCTTCATTATATGCGGAATTATTAACTTGCATCAAAATTTTTAAATTGTTTTTTTATCATGGGAATTTTCAGCAGGAAAGAGAAAGAAGTTCTTAATAAAGGTCTGGAAAAGACAAAAGAGAGTGTTCTGAAAAAAATATCAAGGGCGGTCGTTGGTAAATCCAGAATGGATGATGAAGTTCTTGACAATCTTGAGGAAGTATTGATCTCCTCCGATGTTGGTGTGGAAACCACACTGAAAATTATCGAGCGGATACAAGAAAGGGTATCAAAAGATAAATATCTTGGTATTGACGAGTTGAATGTTATTCTTAAAGAGGAGATTGCCGGATTACTTGCTGAAAATGATGGGGAGGGAGAGTTCTCCTTTTCATCACCCCTACGGAAAAAACCCTGGGTTATCATGGTGGTTGGTGTGAACGGAGTGGGGAAGACGACCACTATCGGGAAACTTGCCTATCATTTTAAAACTGCCGGTAAGAAGGTAGTGCTGGGTGCTGCAGATACTTTCCGGGCTGCTGCTGTTGACCAGCTTACAATCTGGGCGGAGAGGGTAGGAGTGGACATTATAAAACAAAAAATGGGCTCAGACCCTGCTTCTGTTGCTTATGATACACTTTCCTCAGCCCTGGCTCACCAGGCAGATGTTGTAATCGTAGATACAGCCGGGAGATTACATAATAAAGTCAACCTGATGAATGAACTATCAAAGATCAGAAAAGTGATGTCTAAAGTCGTACCGGAAGCTCCGCATGAGATATTGCTTATTCTGGATGGATCAACAGGTCAGAATGCTTTTGAACAGGCCAGACAGTTTGCCATCGCTACGGAAGTTAATGCTCTTGCCCTGACCAAACTCGACGGTACAGCAAAAGGTGGAGTGGTAATCGGGATATCAGACCAGTTTAAAGTACCGGTAAAATATATTGGTATCGGAGAAAAAATGGAAGACCTGCAGATCTTCAATAAAACCGAGTTTGTTGATTCATTGTTTACTGCCTGATATATTAACTTCTTTGAAGATTACAAATCATCTTGATGAATGGAGGAGGGATTTCGTAATCGTTTATTTGTAATTCACCAAGAAATCAGGGAAAGGTGTTAATCACTATCGTCAGGGAGATCCCTCCTCACTTCGTTCGTCGGGATGACTTGTTTTTAAGACAGCTTGCAGAAATATAGGAAATGGCTAAAAAAAAGCATGATAAAATCAGTGTTGTTACCTTGGGTTGTGCAAAAAACCTAGTTGATTCGGAAGTTCTGTTGAGACAATTAACCGCTTCAGGGTTCGAGATTGCTCATAATTTCAGTGATACTGAAGCAAGGAAAGTGATCATTAATACCTGCGGATTCATCAACGATGCAAAACAGGAATCTATTGATGTGATTCTTCAATATGTACATGCAAAGAAAAGTGGTAAAATTGACAATTTATATGTTATAGGTTGTTTGTCAGAGAGATATAGACATGAATTACAGCATGAAATACCGGAAGTCGACCGGTATTTTGGAGTTAATGATATTCGGAAAATTCTGGAAGAACTTGGTGGTAATTATAATAAGGAACTTATTGGCGAGCGGGTCCTCTCCACACCGAATCATTTTGCATACCTTAAAGTTTCTGAGGGTTGTGATCGGCTGTGTTCATTCTGTGCGATACCGCTTATCAGGGGAAAACAAAGATCGAAATCACTGGAAGAACTGTATTCAGAAACAGATTATCTTGCTTCTAACGGGGTCAGGGAACTTATTCTGATTGCCCAGGATCTAACGGCTTATGGAACTGATCTTTATGGTGAACAGAAACTGGTAAAACTTCTCGAGCTGCTGGATAATGTCAGGGGGATTGAATGGATCCGGCTCCATTATACTTATCCTGCCGGTTTTCCTTCAGGTCTGCCGGAAATAATCCGGGACAACCCCAAAATCTGTAATTATATTGATATCCCTTTTCAGCATATTTCTGATAAGGTTTTGAGAAAAATGCACAGGGGTATAAATCATGCTGAGATCATTTCATTAATTGCCAGGATCCGTGAAACAGTACCGGGTATTGCAATCCGGACAACTCTTATGGTTGGCCATCCTGGTGAAGGCGAAAATG
>CAZGOR010000066.1:7122-13219 GCA_964527875.1 uncultured Bacteroides sp.
AAACTTTTGTACAGACACAACGATTTGAAAGACTTGGTGTCTTCAGGTATTCGGAAGAGGAGGGGACCTATGCAGCACGATATTATAAAGATGAAATACCTGAACATATCAAACAGGAGAGATATGAAGAAATAATGGAGATACAAAGAGATATTTCATTGAATATCAATAAGAAAAAGATTGAAAAAATTATAAGAATTTTGATCGATTCCAGAGAAGGTGAATATGCTGTCGGTCGAACAGAATTTGATTCACCTGAGGTAGATAATGATGTATTGCTGATGGATCCGAATGAAAACCTGAAACCAGGTGAATTTCATATAATACGCATTACCGGTATAGAAGAGTATGAACTTTTTGGAGAATTAATTACTTAACGCCCGGGATCTGTCAGGTCTGCAGTTTTTTTAAGTCCATAATAAAACAGCATATATTTTACCGGGATCATCCTCTTAACCAAAACTCATTCTAGTTAAGAACTGAGAACCATCTCTCATGCACATTCTCATAACTCACACCAACCGGGAACCGGGAACTATTAAGACTTTGTTTTTGTTTTTTGTTTTTTCGTTTTTTTAATCTTAACCGTGATTTCCTGCTTTTCTTCATGGAAGCCCACGTCAATTACATCGCTTTCCTGCATTGATGATTCAATGAGTACTTCAGCCATGGGATCTTCGAGATATTTCTGAATAGCGCGTTTTAATGGCCGTGCGCCAAACTGAATGTCATAGCCTTTCTCGACGATGAAATCTTTTGCTGCATCACTTATTTTAATCTGGTATCCCAGGTTTATGATTCTGTCGTAGAGGCCTCTCAATTCAATATCGATGATTTTATGTATATCTTCTCTGGTCAGGGCATTAAACAATACCACATCGTCTATTCTGTTCAGGAATTCTGGTGAGAATGCATTTTTCAGTGCTTTTTGAATAACACTTTTAATATATTCATTAGAAGATTCCTGTCTGGCTTTTGTAGTAAAGCCGATTCCCTGGCCGAAGTCTTTAAGTTGACGGGTACCGATGTTGGATGTCATAATAACGATCGTATTTCTAAAATCCACTCTGCGCCCAAGACTATCGGTCAGATGTCCTTCATCAAGGACCTGGAGAAGTATATGATAGACATCAGGGTGGGCCTTTTCAATCTCATCGAGAAGCACAACTGAATAGGGTTTTCTTCTTATTTTTTCGGTGAGTTGTCCACCTTCTTCGTAGCCTATATATCCCGGGGGTGCACCAACTAGCCGGGATACAGAGAATTTCTCCATATATTCGCTCATGTCGATTCTGACAAGATTATCGATGGAGTCAAAAAGATATTCGGCAAGCACTTTTGCAAGCTGTGTTTTGCCCACTCCTGTTGGACCGAGGAATATGAATGTACCGATAGGTTTGTTGGGATCTTTCAGTCCTGCCCGGTTTCTCTGGATTGATTTAACAACTTTTCCAATGGCTTCATCCTGTCCGACAACTTTGTTTATTAATTCACTGTTCATTTTTAGAAGTCGTATTCCTTCAGCTTGGGCTATACGCTGTACCGGCACACCGGTCATCATGGCAACAACTTCAGCAACCTGCTCTTCATCAACAGTCTCCCGGTTTTTTGTGAGGTCTTTTTCCCATTTCATCTTTTCCTCTTCCAGTTTTTCAAGTATTTCTTTTTCTTTATCCCTGAAGCTTGCTGCTCTTTCGAAATTCTGATTTTTTACTGCCTGAATCTTTTCTTTCTTGGTTTCTTCGATTTCTTCTTCGAGTTTTAGAATTTTTTCCGGGACAACGATATTTGATATGTGGACTCTTGAACCGGATTCATCCATTGCATCAATCGCTTTATCGGGGAGGTGCCGGTCGGTAATATATCGTTGTGTCAGTGTGACACAAGCTTTAAGAGCTTCAGGAGTAAAGGTCACATTATGATGATCCTCATAGCGTTCTTTGATATTATTCAGGATTTCAAGGGTTTCTTCGGGAGTTGTTGGTTCGATCATAACCTTTTGAAATCTTCTTTCGAGTGCCCCATCTTTTTCGATATGTTGCCGGTATTCGTCAAGTGTCGTAGAACCAATACATTGTATTTCACCTCTTGCCAATGCAGGTTTCAGCATATTTGCTGCATCGAGTGATCCGGTTGCACCACCTGCACCCACAATTGTATGGATCTCATCGATAAAGAGGATGATATCATTTGTTTTACCCAGTTCATTCAGGATTGCTTTCATTCTTTCTTCGAACTGACCGCGGTACTTGGTACCTGCCACAATGCTGGCGAGATCCAGGGTGACAACCCGTTTGCCAAAAAGAACCCGTGAAACCTTCCGTTCTATAATTCGATTTGCAAGACCTTCAGCGATTGCCGATTTACCCACTCCGGGTTCACCGATAAGGATGGGATTATTTTTCTTTCTTCTGCTGAGAATCTGTGCGAGTCTCTCGATTTCCCTTTCCCTGCCTATAATGGGATCAAGCCGGTCTTCTTCTGCAGCTTTTGTGAGGTCTATTCCGAAATTATCGAGGACCGGCGTATCGGAACTTGATTTGGCACTTTGTGAGCCTCCCGGACCTTTAGGACCTTCAAACTGTGACCTGGGTTCATCATCATCATCCTCATCGCCGGGAAATTCAGACCTTGGTTTGTTTTTATTGTTTTCCAGTTCGTCCTTAACAGTATCGTAATCAATATTATGTTCTTTGAGAACCTGGGTGGCAATACTGTTTTCATCCTTCAGAATGGCAAGCAGAAGATGACCCGTATCAATGGTGTCATCCTGAAGTGATTTGGCTTCCAGATAAACCAGTTTGAGAACTCTTTCCGCACTTTTCAGAAGTGGTATATTATTTGAATCAGTGATTTTTATTGCCCGTGCAGGTCTGATCAATTCTTCAATAGATCTCCTCAGATCATACAATTCAGCACCCAGTAGAATAAGAATATCAATGGCAAGACCTTCACCGTCACGAAGGATACCCAGGAACAAATGTTCTGTACTGATATGGGCATTTCCCAGCCTTACAGCTTCTTCCTTGCTGTAGGAGAGAACATCTTTGATTCGTTGTGAAAATCTTGCATCCATAAAAGCCCCGATACCTTAAGATTCGATAAAATACAGTTATATTATTTTCGTTTCTAAAAAATTGAATTATAATGTATTAATGTAGAGATGCGTAGCAGTTTGACTCTACGTATAATAAAAATATCCGGTTAATCTGATAACCTGTTAAATATAATTATCTGAATGCAAATATAGCAATAAAAAACATACCAATTTATAAACAGGATGTGTTGAAAAAAATGGATTTATAACATCCTGAAATGCACAATAAATCACTATTTTCAAAGTTTGAAGGGAAATAATCAGTCAATTTTTTAACAATTGTTTAATATTTCATATATATACTATCTAAATGGCTGAAAATGAGAATATAATAAAGATTAATATTGAAGAAGAGATGAAATCAGCTTACATTGATTATTCAATGTCTGTGATTGTCTCCAGGGCACTACCGGATGTAAGGGATGGTTTGAAACCTGTTCACAGAAGGGTATTATATGGAATGTCGGATCTTGGTTTGGTTGCAAACAGACCAACCAAAAAGTCGGCCAGGATTGTGGGTGAGGTTCTCGGGAAATATCATCCTCATGGAGATTCATCGGTTTATGAAGCAATGGTCAGAATGGCACAGAAATGGTCACTTAGGTATCCACTGGTGGATGGTCAGGGTAATTTTGGTTCGATAGATAATGATAGTCCGGCTGCCATGAGATATACAGAAGCCAGGTTGAGGAAGATTGCTGAAGAAACATTAGCGGATATCGACAAAAATACTGTTGATTTCCAGCCTAATTTTGACGATACACTTGAGGAGCCAACCGTTCTGCCAACACGGATACCTTTACTCATGGTAAACGGGGCATCCGGCATTGCAGTGGGCATGGCAACGAATATGCCACCTCATAATCTGCATGATACCATTGATGCAATTATTGCTTATATTGATAATAAGGATATTGAAATTGATGAACTCATTGAGATAATTAAAGCACCGGATTTCCCAACCGGCGGTATTATTTACGGTTACCAGGGAGTGCGGGATGCTTATCATACAGGAAAGGGACGTATTATCATCCGGGCCCGTACAGAAATTGAAATTACTCCAACCGGTCGCGAAAAAATAGTGGTTACAGAAATACCTTTTTTGGTCAATAAGGCCGAAATGATCCGCAAAACGGCTGACCTTATCAATGAAAAGAAAATTGAGGGTATTTCTTATATTAATGATGAATCGGACAGGAAAGGCATGAGGATCGTGATTATATTAAAGAAAGATGTAAATTCAAATATCGTTCTGAATAAGCTACTTAGCTTAACTCAATTACAGACAAGCTTTAGTGTTAACAATATTGCCCTTGTGAATGGCAGACCCAGGACTCTTAATCTGAAACAATTGATAGCCCATTTTGTACGCCACCGTCATGAGGTCGTTGTCCGCCGTACAGAGTATGAACTTGAACAGGCGGAAAAACGGGCACATATCCTGGAAGGATTACTTATAGCTCTTGATCACCTGGATGAGGTTATCAAGCTTATCCGTTCATCCCATACAGTGGAGGATGCTAAAAACGGATTGATCAAAAACTTTGACCTTACAGAGATCCAGGCAAAAGCTATTCTTGATATGAGGTTGCAGCGACTGACCGGACTCGAACGTGAAAAAGTCAAAGAAGAATACCAGGAGTTACTGAATCAGATCGAATTTTATAAGCAGGTCCTTGCCGATGAAGGTCTCAGAATGAAGATTATCAAAGATGAAATGCTGGAGATACGGGATAAGTACGGGGATGAAAGAAAAACAGAAATTGTACCTGATGCCGAAGAATTCAATCCCGAGGATTTTTATGCCGATGAAGATATGGTCATCACCATATCGCACCTGGGCTATATTAAACGGACACCGCTTACTGACTACAGAACACAGGGCAGGGGAGGGATCGGATCGAGGGGATCCACCGCCAGGGAAGAAGACTTCATTGAACATATCTTTAGTGCCACAATGCATAATACAATGCTCTTCTTTTCTGAAAAAGGCAAATGTTTCTGGCTTAAGGTATATGAAATACCTGAAGGAACAAGAACTTCGAAGGGCAGAGCCATACAAAACCTTATTCAAATTGATTCAGATGATACAGTCAGAGCATTTATTAATGTAAAAACACTGGATGACAGAGAATATATTGAAAATAATTTCATTGTATTGTGTACGGATAAGGGAACAATTAAAAAAACACCACTTGAAGCTTTTTCAAGACCAAGACAAAGTGGTATTGTGGCGATTAACATCAGGAAGGGTGACAATCTCATTGAAGCCCGTCTTACCAATGGCAATAATGAAATTCTGCTTGCTGTCAGATCAGGAAAAGCCATCCGTTTTCATGAAAGTACTGTCCGTCCTATGGGACGAACTGCTGCAGGTGTAAGGGGAATCCGGCTGTCTTCCATGCCTGATGATGCTGTCATCGGAATGGTCTGTCTTGAAGATGGTGATTATGATATCCTTGTGGTGTCAGAAAAAGGTTACGGAAAACGTTCAAAGATTGAAGATTACCGCAGAACCAACCGTGGCGGTGTTGGAGTGAAAACCATTAATATTACTGAAAAAACAGGAAGACTGATAGCTATTAAGTCGGTGGAGGAAGATGATGATCTCATGATCATCAATAAATCGGGGATCACGATCAGAATGCCGGTGAATGATATGCGGATAATGGGCCGTGCCACTCAGGGCGTAAAACTCATCAACCTGCGCAATGGCGATTCCATCGCAGCGGTCACAAAAGTCCAGGGATATGTTGAAGAAGAATAGTGAAGAGAAGAATCGAAAACAGAAGACAGAAGACCGAAGACTGAAGACAGGAAACGGAAAATCCTATCTTACACTTTCAAACCCAAAACCCACACCAAACCAGGAACAAGGAACCAGAAACCGGGAACCAATTCATTTTTTTGGCAAGGAATTTGAACCTTCTAAATAAAAACATTTATTTTTGCGATTTAGGATTTATTTTTTATTAATATTAAGTTAAATAATAATACTAA